>VFJW01000123.1 GCA_009885845.1 Geobacter sp. | reverse complement strand
GTAGGCAACCTGTACTTCGCAACGGTCGCAGAGCCCGGCGGCAACAAGGTTTTTGGCAACATAGCGTCCCATGTAGGCGGCCGAACGGTCAACCTTGGAAGGATCCTTGCCGGAGAAGGCGCCCCCGCCGTGGCGACCCATGCCTCCGTAGGTATCAACGATGATCTTGCGGCCGGTCAATCCGCAGTCACCCATCGGGCCTCCAACGACAAAACGACCGGTCGGATTGATGAAATAACGGGTATCTGCATCCAGCAGGCCTTCAGGAATAACCTTTTTGATAACTTCCGCAATAACCTCTTTCTCAATTCTTTCGTGGGTTACGTCAGGGGTATGCTGGGTCGAAATAACAACCGTATCAATCCGGCTTGGTTTGCCGTCAACATATTCAACTGAAACCTGGGACTTGGAGTCGGGGCGCAGGAAGTCAAGTTTGCCTGACTTGCGCACTTCGGCCAGCTTGGCTACCAACTGATGAGCCAACTGGATCGGCATCGGCATCAGCTCCGGGGTCTCGTTGCAGGCATAGCCGAACATAAGCCCCTGATCACCGGCCCCCTGTTCCTTGTGTAGCCCTGCGCCTTCCGAAACACCCTGACAGATGTCCGGTGACTGGCGATCAACAGAAACGAGTACGGCGCAGGTGTCGGCATCAAAACCGATCTCCGAGTCAGTATAACCGATATTCTTGATAGTCTGACGGGCGATTTCGGAATAGTTGATCACCGCATTGGTAGTGATTTCGCCGGCAATTACCACCATTCCGGTGGTAACCATGGTTTCGCACGCCACCCGGGCAGTGCGGTCCTGGGTGAGAATTGCGTCGAGAATTGCGTCGGAGACCTGATCGGCAACTTTATCGGGATGCCCCTCGGATACGGATTCGGATGTAAAAATGAATTTTTCTGCCATGACGGTGAACTCCTCTCGTTTCTAGTTATATGATCCTGCAAGCGGGCTTTTATCGGCCCGTAAAAATATCTTCAAGTCACCGTTTTGTCAAGTGATCAGGAAGCAAGATGTTATTCCGTTTGACTTCAATGCCCCGAATTGGGCAATATGTTCCAGGACGTCATCACACCTGAGGCGGTAGCCATGTTCAATGCCGTTCCTTTTTTGCTGTTTTTTGTTATCTGTGCAACTCTTCCGGTATCAGCAGCCGGTAAACGCCCGTCTGTCACCCGGAACTATTATCATTTCGACGGCAGTACTTTCACCACCGGCCCGACAGTTGATGGAAGCGCTTTTTTAGCGCTGCAGGACAAGATGAGCCCGGTTATTCTGACAACCCTGGCATCACCAGTCGGAATGACAACTCTTCCCGATGAAGCGGGCGCCATTGCCGGCATCTGCTATACGCAGAGTTCCGGGGGCAAGCTTGGCAGTGGCGGTGGTTTCAGGCCACACCCGCGTACGTCGATCCTGATCTCATCAGGAGGGAAACAGCCTGTTGCACTGCAGACCGATGACCTCGGCTATTTTGTAGCGATTCTCTCACCCGGGACATATTCAGTCAACAGCGGACCGTTCAGCGTTGAGATTACCGTTGAACGCGGAAAAACAACTCTCGTCCCATTGCGGGCCGGGAAAAGGATGGTGGATTGATGCACCGGTTCTACACCTGTTTCGCAGTCATCATGGTCACACTGCTTCAATTCGCTTCAGTCGTATCTGCCGGGTCTCTGGATGACTATTATCTGCAGCAGTTCGGCGAAACAAGAACCCTGCAGCTTCAGAAAGCGATATTGTCAGTTTTGCCGGAAGCTCAGAAATCAGCACGTTGCGGCATGCCGCTCAAACATGGCCTGAAACGCGACTGGAATCTGCTGGAGCAGGCTACCCAGAAAGTGCTTGCGAAACAGCTGGCGCTGCCGACTCTTTCAGGGACGGAGCAATTTGTGATCTCTGCCGGAGGGCATTATAGGGTACACTACACAGACAGCGGAGTTGATGCCCCACATATGAGCGACTATACCGTTGGAAGTACATTAATTCGCGGTATTACTTATTACACCGGATTGACCAGCACTTCTGATTGGGCAGCGACGGTAGCCGCCACGTTTGAAAACATCTACGCACAGTACAATACTCTGGGGTACCAGCCTGCACCGGTGTCCTCCGGAACCTACGACATATATCTCAACAATCAGGCGTCACTGGGCTATTACGGCGTAACCACCAGCGGTAATAACGTCTCTTCGATAACCTATCCAAACGGTGTCACCAGTTGGATAGAGCTGGACAGCAGCTTTACTGATCCGATTTTTCATCCGAATACCTACTCACCACTCCAGAGCCTGCAAATCACCGCTGCCCACGAATATCATCACGCCATCCAGTACGGATATAACTACTATTTCGATATCTGGTATGCGGAAGCAACGTCAACCTGGATGGAAGATGAGCTGTATGACAGTGTCAACCAGCTTTACAACTATATCCCGGAATGGTTCAGCAACAGCACAAAGTCTCTTGATCTTGCGGTCGGAGCGGATGCAGTAACCACCGGCGCCGGCTATGGTCGCTGGATTTTCAATCGCTACCTGGCTGAAAAACATGGGACGGACATGATTCGCAGCGCCTGGGAAAAGGTCGGCAGCCTCAACAGCCCCGGAGGCTACGATATCCCAATGGTTCCGGTGCTGGACAGTCTGCTTTTCGCTACCTATAGCAGCACTCTCAGCACCGATTTCTTCGATTTTGCCAAGCGTATCTACACGAGAGACTGGACAAGTCACCTCTCCGATACAGGCAACATCCCTGCCTACTCACCCGTTACCACGTATTCTACCTACCCGGTCAGCACAAACACCGTGACTCTGCCGCACTACTCGTTTGCCTATTATAAATTCATGCCGTCAGCAGGCGCACCGGCTAATTTGAACATTACGGTAACCGGTACGAGCGGCATAAAAGCAACTGCTTTCATAAAAAGCAGCGGCGGCGTCATCACCGAATATCCGTTTTCTGCCGTGGCCGGAACCACCGTGGCCGTTCCCGGTTTCAGCACCTCATCCGAAGTGGTTCTGCTGATTGCCAATACCACCGACACTGACAATCACACCGCCAATTTCAGCACTAACGGCACCAGTGTACCGGTAACAGAACCTACCGGTGGAACGGTGTACCCACCGACAGCTCCGGTAACGCCAGTCAATAACGGTGGCGGCAGCTCCAAAAGCTCCAGCGGCTGTTTCATCGCTACGGCTGCGTACGGCAGTTATCTCCATCCGCAGGTACAGCTGCTGCGCAATTTTCGGGATGAACACCTGTTGACGAATGCTCCGGGGCGGGCTTTTGTTGCCTGCTACTATCGATTGAGCCCCCCGTTGGCCGCTTTTATTGCCCGGCACCCGCTCCTGCGCGGTGTGACACGCCTGATTCTAACTCCGATCACTTGTGCGGTTGTTCACCCGGCTGCCACAGGTGCCGGGCTGTTACTGGCTATTCTTATCCTTTACCGTCCGTTGCGCCGCCGTGTTCTGAAGCTGGTCGCCGTTGGCTAACG
>VFJW01000106.1 GCA_009885845.1 Geobacter sp. | reverse complement strand
GCACGCATAAACAAACCGTTTTCCACGAGAGCTGAGAATGCTGGAAAACCTAGATATGGTTTCATGTCGAACCAGCGCAATTCACCGGTTTCAAATTCAGCTACAATGCGATAAATGGATGCAGCAAGCAACCAAGTTTCCAGATTTGCCTCGACAAAGGGAAATTTCAATAACCGCTCGCGAACAAGCTCAAAACTCTTCTGATTGCGAATACCCTGCAGAACCTCTTGGAGCACTACGCCACAAATAGCGACACTATTATGATCCTTGATAAGTGATACAAGTGCGGACCCAGTATGGCTCTCCGGTGCCTGAAAGAAATCTATCCAGATAGAGGTATCAACAAGAACCATAACGCGCCTGCCTCATCTCATCCAGATCACCTTCCCACACAATTTTGCCACGCAGTTCAAGTATTTTCTCCATATCCCGTTGTTCAAGCAGATGTTTCAACGCATAATTGACAACATCTACCTTCTTTTTCAGACCGGTGAATACCTTTGCTTGTTCATACAATGAATCATCAATATTAACTACCGTTCGAGCCATATCCAACCTCCATAATGATATCGTTTATACTCTTAAAGTATATCAAATCAAATTGCAAAACAAGGGGCTGATTTTAACTTAAGGCAATTTTGGATTTTGAGTTTGACCCCTGTGGGCCTAAATGGATTTTGAATTGCTTTGGTTTGTTGATTTGACTATTGAAGTCAATATATTGATGATGGATTCAGCCTCAGACAAAAGAGTATCAGCTTCACTTTTTGAAATAGTGTTGCTATCGCGTAGCAAACGTAGCCAGTAACAGACTTCTCGGGCCTCTTTTGAAGCTATCGATATCTTAGAAATAAAATCAGCACGGCTCTGTCCCGCCTGTGCTTCCTCAACATTCGCTCCAATACTTGTACCAGAGCGTAGAATCTGTTTTGAAAGGATGTACTCATTCTCCTTCACTAGTTTCCGGTACAACTCAATGATCTTCAAAGCAAAATCATAGCTTTTTTCTTGTATGAGGTTATCTTTCATAATTCAAAATCCATAATTCAAAATTCATAATTGCTCTAAAATGCTCGTACCTGACCGAAGAAGCTGTTTTGAGAGAACATACTCGTTGGCTTTGCAGAGTTTCTGATAAAGCAAAACTATCTGTAAAGCAAAATCATAACTTTTCTTCTGAATGATATTTTCTTTCATATGGGCTCTTACTTTCATTCAAAATTCAAAATTCATAATTCAAAATTGTTTCTCACTATCCACCATCAACGAACTAGTGTTTTACATCTGCGCTAATGAAAACACGCTCCCCCAGATTTTCAAACTGACTGATCTTGACATTGCCATCGGGAAAACTGGCTATAATCTCCAGTTCACCCCCCATTGCACGAATGAAGTTGCGCAGGGTACTAATGTACATGTCTGTACGTCGCTCCAGCTTGGAAATGCTCGCCTGCTTTACATGCAGTACATCAGCAAGTTGTACCTGACTTAAGTGACGGGCATGTCGAAGTTCGGTAAGCGGGAGTTCACTAAGAAGTGTCTTTACCTTTTCATCTACCTCTAATCGACTTTCGGGTGACATCTTTTCCATCAATTCTCTAAATGGACGAGCCATGACTTATTTCCTCTCTTCTTTAGCCAATTCGGCCAAGTGTATTTTAAACAGCTTCTCAGCAATTGGAATATGTATCTCGTACCAGCGATTATTTCCAGTTTTACAACCTCCAATCAGGAGTATGGCGGATCGACGAGGATCAAAAGCATACAGAACTCGGTACGGTTCGCCTTTGTGCTGAATACGCAGTTCTCGCATGTAGTTGAATGATGAACCAGATATCTTTGATGAATATGGAAACGGCAAATCAACACCATGTTCACCAAGCAGCCCAACAACAACGGCAACATCTTTCTGCTCGCCTTCTGTCAACTCAGTCCACCACTTGCCGAATTCATCAGTATACTCAACATCCCATGTCATACTCATAATATAACCTCAAAGGAATATTCGGTCAAATATAATCCGACTGCCCGCAAACTTTCAACTCAAAACTCAAAACGACTCTACAACATGTAAACCGCCATCAAAAACAGGAGTATTCATAAAATTTCAGGGAGTAGAATTAATCACTTTGCTAATCGTTGTATAATGTAAATTCAAAACAGCAGCAATTTCTTTCAACGTATAGTGAAGAACATCGGAAAGCCGGATGCGGGAAAACTGCACGTCCGGTTTGATGAGGGAGGGCAGGGTGAAGCCTGCTCCCTACTCTACCCAATTCCAATTCTATAATTTTTTTACTTGACATATGCGATGCACATGATTTAAATAAAAAATGTGCATATTGCTAATTGTTGCAATGCGCACTTCGTACAACAAACAATGGAAGGAGAAAGTTATGCAACTCGCCTACAGCGAAACAAAGTCAAAGAGAAAGCCCACCAACGTCACAGTTCGTGTTGATTTACTCCAGATAGCCCGGGAAGACAATATCAATTTATCCAGCATGCTGGAAGGATGTCTCGTCGATTACGGAAAGAAAAGACGAGAGAAAGAGTGGCTGGAAAGAAACAACAAGGCGATCAGTGACATCAATGATTTTGTAGAAGCTTACGGCCTGTTGAGCGATGAAAGGAGACTCTTCTAATGGCTCAATTTGATGTGTATCTGAACAGTGGCAAGGGAGCCAAGGCAGCTCCATTTCTGGTTGATGTACAACATAATCTTTTATCCGGCTGCAATACAAGAGTCGTAATACCTCTTTTGTCCGCAAAAATAACCAGAGAAAGAAACATGAATTTAGTTGAAAATGCGAATCCTCTGTTCATGTTTGGTGACACAGAAGTCGTATTGGCAGCACATCTCATGACCGCAATACATGCAAAAGAGCTTAGTGGTAAAGTTGGATCAATTGCATCGTTGCGCTCGGATATTCTTGCTGCCATGGATGTAATTTTTTCCGGAGTCTGATCTGATAATTGTTTGATGATAAACTGAAAAAAACAAATGCCGGTCTGTCAAAATGTCAAAGTAGGAACCCCAGAGGTTTTATTTAGATTTTAATTCAGAACTCAAAACCCAAAATTCAAAATTTGTTTTTGAACCAAATACCCGTTTCCCGTAGCCCCTCCTCCATCGTAAAAGGAGGCTTCCACCCAAGCTCTTGCCTAATCTTGTCAATAATCAGTATATGTCCCCAGAATATCCGCGCTGTAGCTGAAAGAATATATCCTACTCTACTCTAACAAATGGCTCCAGCGAATCCCTGAGAGCCAACTCATCTTCAGGGTGGAACGTATTCCAAAACCAGAAGATTGTGCACCTGTCTGACTCTCGCAGATAAAAAACCCTTACAGAATCGCCCCCTACAAGAATACGAGTTACATGAAATTCCACCCCGAACTTTTCAGTATAATCCTCGTATATTTGGCCAATTTCACTGTTTTTTGATATCCTTTTTTTAAGTTCTCTATAGCCAAGGACAAGGGATTTCGCGAGATTTGCTGATCTGCCTGCAAACCGCGCAGCAAGGATATCAAATTCCTCTGCCGCAACAGGTGTTACTACAATCCTGGTGTCCTTCGACATCCTAAACCTCAATTCCAAGCTTATTCATGAGTGCATCAATTCGCATGTCGTCATTCTCTGATGAGATTACTTCGCCATTTTTGAGATAAGCCATTAAAGCATTTCGGCACCGCTCCTCTGCCAATATTTGACGTTTCATTCGCTGAATTTTTTCCTTTGCGCTTTGCGCTAAAAACCATTGCTCAGTCCGCCCCTCATGTTCGCAAATCATTTTCAATGTTGCTCTCTCTTCGCTTCCCAACCGAACACTTAAAGCTCTTTTTTCTGCCATACCTCACCTCCACAACGATTTTGACGCATTATGCATCACATTGCATCGTATCGCAACATCTTTGCAAGCACATCTTTACAAGCACAAGAATAGCAGAGTAAAGCACGATCTCAGCGGCTCATCGGTCAATAAATCTGTCCCATTTTTCCCTGAGATTGCCTTTCATGCTTCACCAATTCATAACTCAAAACCCAAAACTCAAAACCGATTCTTGAACCAAACACCCGTTTCCCGCAACCCCTCCTCCATCGTAAATGGAGGTTTCCACCCAAGTGTAACGCCTCAGTCGGAATTGGACTTTCAGGCCGCTTGATCTAATGGTAAGTCAGCTTCTCCTGAATGCCTGATTTCAGAATAAGCTTGCTGTCGTTTTAGTTTTCTC
>VFJW01000169.1 GCA_009885845.1 Geobacter sp. | reverse complement strand
GGTGATCGGGGTGCGGCTGGCCAGGGCCGGGACAGCGCAGATAAGGAGCAGGGCCAGGTTGGGCAGGATGTGCATGAGTCGCATGATGTGTACCTCGCTTGGTTTAATTTCAACCATCATATCAGCATGTTGCCGTTGAACGCTCGCCCCTGCAATTAGGGACACTTACCAGTTTTATCTCTCCACCCGCCCCGCCGTCAGTTCGGCGGCCCGGGGGGAAATCAGGGACATCCATGATAAGTTTTGTCAAGGGGAAAACGGAGATTTCCCCTAACCTTCCAGACTCCACCGGTGGCCTTGTTTTTCTCCTTCATGCCGTCCAATCTTTTTAATCTTTCCAAGTGGTCCGCACGATCATGCGACCAGACATCCATTTGCTGCACATGGTTTTTATTACCTGTTGATTTCCATGACGTCGTAATCGGCGTCATGGAAATCAACAACTACACCATTGCAGAAGATTGAGTTAGGGCCAACCCGCCAGCCTTGAAACACTTCCAAGGGCGTGCAACAGGATCTGTTCACGCAGTCCCTAATTCGGCAAGGCCTGGCGGGAAAATCGTTTTGACATGACGGTTATGTTTGTTTCAGTCAGGCAGCCAGTTTCGTGGTCTCAAATTCAGACTCTCGTCGGTCTACTGCCATCATGAACTCTACCAGCTTGCGTGCTACCGCCAGGGTGGCGCGGTTTCGGTTGCCACGAGCCAACTCCTTTTCGTGAAGTAGCGCCAGTTGTTCATTCCATCGAGGTGCAAGTTTGGCAGCCTCAATCAGTATGGTTTGCAGGTGTTTGTTGCGCTGTTTGGAAATCGGCCCGCGCTGTTCTTTCCCCGCAGATTCGTGTTGTGCGCTGCATAATCCACAGTAGCTGATGGCATGACGAGATGAGCTAAAGCGGTCAAGCTCACCTATTTCCAGAACCCAGGTCAATGCCGTAACTTCACCTACGCCGGGGATCGTCATCAGTCGCAGCACTCGCGCCTGAATCCGTTTGTTTTCTCGCAGTGCACTCACCAGCTTTTTCTGAATGCCATCATACAGCTCAAAGCCGCTGCGGCTCAGTTTCAACAGTTCTTTAACGGAATTTGGAACATCTTCAACCCGCTCTAAAAGTGTGTTGAAGTATTTTTTCCCGTAAAGCCGCTTTTTGCTGTACTGGGCACCAACTTCCATCAATAAGCCGGACATCTTGTTCTTCATCTTGACGGCGGTACGCACAATCATGTTTCGGTAGCGCAGTATCCGTCTGAGTTCCCGCAGTTCTTCCGACATCATATGGCTTTCCGGAAGCAGGTTTACTCGTAACAGATCAGCAATTTTCTCGGCGTCGGCCCGATCATTCTTCTTCTTGGCTGCCGTGATCGCCTTGAGCATGGCAGGATGAGCTACCTTGAGATCAACGGCATACGGTTTGAGGAAGTCATAGACCCAGCCCGTGAAGAGGGTTGCTTCCATCGCTCCGTACCAAGGACCGGGAAGTTCTGATTGCCAATGTTGTAAAGCCTTGCGCTCGGCACAAACAGTACCCTGTCGGACGAGCGTCCCGTCAATTCTTTTGATGCAATACGCGATTGTCTTCTTGTGAATATCCAGGCCAATGTAGTAAATTGCGTTCATGGAAGCCTCCTCGTGGTAGTTTGATTTCGGACGGCAATGCCGGTCCGACCGCTTGCTCATACAAGCTATTCAATACCACCGGAGGCTTCCACTTCAACTCTTACTTATGCATTCAAACACT
>VFJW01000157.1 GCA_009885845.1 Geobacter sp. | reverse complement strand
TGCAGTCCTTCCGTGGTTCGGACAGATAAACGGGAGCCATTAACGTCTGCCGTTGCAAGCAGGTCGCTGGCGCTCTCGAAACGACTAAGCGAAACAGGTGGTCTGGCCGCTTCAGCCGGTTTTGCGGAGACTTCGGTAAAAGATGCAATCCAGGAGCGGGCATGCAAGCGGACTGATTCTGTCTGGCGCAGTGCCAGAACTCCGAGCGGTACAAACGCCAGTACAATTGCTATGAACAGAAGCGCATATTTCAGGTAGTGTCGACGCTTCCCCGTTGGAGGGAGCAGTCTGGACCGGACAGGCTGATCAGACGTTTTCAGACGTCTGTTTCCGGAACCCCCGCCAAACAGTCCTAGTCCGCCGCCCGCTTTTTTTTGAGATAAATGTTTGAAATCCTGCATGTATGTCCCAAAATATGAGTTATTCCAATTCCAAATCAAAGCGCTATCTTCGTTGGCTCGTCTTAGTAAGTTACGAATTAGTTTCTGTGTTTTCATGCAGAAAATAATTCGGCTAACGCACTATCCTGCTTATCAGGGCCGGCTCCTCAACATACTGATTGTATGTCTTCGTCGCCTCAATCCTCACCGCCTTGACTGCATCTTTGATTTGAAACTGGTATAAGCTGCTGTTTCAATCACCCAATCTTGACTTCAACTTTATCCCCGGCATCTACCTTAAGCTTTTTCTCGATTCCGGGACCAACAACAATAGTGCCATCATATAGCTGATCCATGTCTTTCATAACCATGACAGGAAAAGTACCTCTCGTACCTGCAACAGAATTCGTCAGAATCAGTTTTTTGAAAGGGGTCTTGTGAAAATCGGAAATAAATTGGAAGGTGGGCTGGCTTACTGCAATCATTCCGAGAGAATCGAAACTGGCACTGGTCGTTTTATTGGCCAGATGACTGACGCTCATTCGAAGCAAACCATCTCCAGGGCCTGGATCTTCAACCGCAGTTTTCTGAATAACAGCGGGGACTTCATTTGGAAGCCTTGCCTGCAGTTTTTTTGTTGCAAGGTTGAGTGTTATCGACAGAACCTGAAGATTAATACTGTTCGCACACAACAGGAAGAGTATTGCTCCCGGAAACGTCTTGAAAAGGATACGGCCGTCTGCAAATCGTAAATCAAGAAGATCAAGTGTTTGAGATATCTGTAGACCGTGCGAGCATTCAAGGGTCAATGAAGCAGCATTTTTCAGTGATACTGCATCGAAAAGTGCAGGAAAATCATGGGCAAGGACTTCTCCCTTGTGGCTGAAGACGGCACTGCCGATTACTCCATCAACACCGTTTATGTGCTGCAGGATATTCTTCATGAAACCACTCCCCTACTTGCCCGGCGAAAATGCGGCTTTTATTTCACTTTCAACGCTGTCCAGGTTGCAGTCCGGTTTGACCGCGATGCTTAAATAGTGCTGTTTTGAATCATACATAAGCAGATCAAAATTTGACGTGTGAACAGCCGCAGCTTTAATTTCGCCCAGACCCATCAAATCACCAAACTGGTTACCGGTTTTAGCCAAAAAAATACCCTTCGAGGCAAGAGATACCGCTTCAATACTTGTATCCTGAATCGGCACACCTTGCTTATCAAGTAAAACGGCATAGGTAATATTATTTATTTCCTGCAGCCGTGCGGCAATTTTACTCATGGTGCGACGGGGCGTTACGGAGGGCCCGGCAGATTTATTTGCGGCTCCGCCCGCGTTTTCTTCATCAAGACGTCGCAAAGCTTCAAGCAGCAGAAAATCAGTTCGATAGTGAATGGTACAAACGTTCGAGGTCATTTCAGGGTGAATATTAAAGGTGCCGCCTGGCCACTTGATGATTTCATAGATAGCCTGTTCACCAGATTCTTTGCCCTGCTCTGCGTGAATGATCTCGCCGTCTACAAAATGGATGACACCCTGCCTGTCGCCATATTCTACCGATATCGCACCGGTATATTTATTGTGCCCTTTAAGCTGAATGACATCCGTCAGGGAAAGACCAGCCACGGCACCTTGAAAACCACTTATGTTCTGAGACATTTTGCCACCCTGTCGGCAGGATATCTTGCTTACCATTCAACTTGTATCAAATGCTACTTAAACCATAATCGTGATACAAGTTCAAGCAGGAATGTCATGCTGTACATAAAAAAATCCCGCCGGGTATCCGGCGGGATTTTTTTATGCCCGATAAGTAGAAACGTCTAGTCTTCGCAGAGGTCAACCTTTACATCCCAGTTTTTCAGTTTCATGGTGCCGTTTTTCTCCAGATTGAGATGCATCTTGAAAGCACGATCCCACAGCTGAGGCTCATGGCCGACCTTGCGCTTGAGACAATCTGCTTCAGCAATATTGAGATACTCTGTCAATTGCGCCTTGTAATCCGGGTGGGCACACTTCTCGATAATCCGACGGGCGCGATCCTTCGGCGCCAATCCGCGCAAGTCAGCCAGGCCCTGCTCGGTGATGACACAGTCGAGGTCGTGCTCAGTGTGGTCGATGTGCGAACAATGCGGTACAACGCAAGAGATTCCGTTAGGGTCAGTCTTCGATGGACGGGACGACGGAGTGTGCATCATTTTCAGGTAGCCATTGCGCAGGAAGTCTCCGGAACCACCGAGACCGTTGATCATACGGGTTCCGCCGACCAGAGTCGAGTTTGCATGAGCATAAATGTCGATCTCAACCGGAGTGTTCATGGCGATGCACCCCAAACGGCGGATCGGCTCAGGCGCATTGGAGATCGAGAGAGGGCGCAGAGTGATCTTGTCGAAATATTTATCCATATTCTCAAAAAACTTGGGGAAACCCGGTGACGCGGAGAGCGACAGCGAGCATGAAGATGCTGCATCCAGCTTGCCGGAGTCAAAAAGGTCAAGCATGGTATCCTGAAGAACTTCGGTGTAAACAGTGAGGTTACTGAACGGACCTTTGGCCAGACCACCGATAACAGCGTTGGCAATTGAGCCGACACCGGATTGCAGCGGCAGCAGATTTTTCGGCAAGCGACCGGCCTTGACTTCCTGAGTAAAAAATTCAATAACATGACCGGCAATTGCCTCTGAGGTGTCATCCAGTTCGGCAAAGGCGCGTCCCTGGTCACGGAGCTTGGATTCAACCACGGCAATGATTTTGCTTGGATCGCAGGCGATAGAGGTCGAGCCGATTCTGGAATCAGCCCTGGTGATATTGAAAACCTGACGATTCGGCGGAGTCAGCGGAGTAATCAGATCGTGGATCCCTTCAAAAGAAGGTTGTCCGGTGTTAACCTCGATGATGATCCTGTCGCAGATCATCAGAATTTCAGGAATAACGCCACACGAGGAGGTCGGAACCAGGCTGCCGTCTTCCTTGATGGCCGATACTTCGATGATGGCCAGGTCAAGCTTACCGCTTGCGGAATCCTTGGTGTAAAAACCGTACCCCAGATCCTGAGCAAACAATGAAAGGTGCTTGTCACCCATGCGAATACGACCGGAGTTGATGCCGGCAGCGATATTTTTACCGGTTTGGTACGGCCAGCGACGATCGATCATATCGTTGACGGCCCAACGGTCTTCCGTCTCTGCTCCAACTGAAGCGCCGATAAACAGGTTGAACTTCAGCTTGCCCTGCAGATTGTTTTTTTCCACATGTTCGGCCAGAGCGATTGGTACCACTTTGGGATAACCGGCAGGCGTAAAGCCCGACCAGCCAAGATTCATGCCATCTTTGAAAAACGGGATCGTCTGTTCGGCGGTCATCACCTTGCTCATAAGAGATTTGCATTGTACCCGGTCTTGAAGAGTTCCGTAATCTGACATCTACTACCTCCTGTTTGTTTTTTGTGTTTACAGGCAGAAAACCCTGTGTTGATAAGAAGATTGTAAATTCATACACCCTGAAAAGGAGCCAAAAACATAGTACC
>VFJW01000167.1 GCA_009885845.1 Geobacter sp. | reverse complement strand
TTTCCAGCTCTTTCATCCTGGTCACCTTGTCTCTGGCGGTGCCGTCGTCGCTGGTGATCTTGGCCTCGATGATCACCACCGGGTTGATTTCGTCGGGGATACAAAAATCGGGGGCCTGCCCGAATCCGGGAATTCTCGCGGCCCGTCCTGTTTTGCGATAGGAAACTCCGGCTTCTCGTAAGCGTTGCTCAACAGCGTTCTCCATGACCTCACCTACTAATTCGGAAACTGCGTCACGGTGTGTCGCAAAAGGGCGGCCGAGGTAGCGTTCATAGAGAAGAACGGCGTAAGGGACGTTCTCCTTGGCAGCATGTTCCAGCGACTCAAGCCCGAAGGTGGTGTCGAACTTTGCCATGCGATGGATAACGCCGTCTTGCTCAGGCGGAGCACCTTTTTCGATATACTGAATGGCGATTGTAATCAATGCATTAATCCGATCAATCGTCTTAACAGCCGAATTCCGAGCAATCAGCTTCTGATAGTAGTCAATTGTCTTGCATTCCTTGTCGATCCCCCGCGCCGCGCCTTGGGTAACATCGCTGCTCAGCTCGGTCCGCGCCAGTTCGGCCCACTCAGGAGCGGTCAGGCCAAGGACCGAACGAAGCACCCCAAAGACGAGGCTGTTATTTTTTAGGGCATCCTTCACCGCTTCGAGGGAAAGATTCTGAAAGCCTCCCGTACTTCTCTTCAAAGCTTCATAAGCGGCCTGGAATTCGGGGTACCGTACGAAACCGGTTCCGGAGGGCATAAGCAAAAATTCAGAGGAAAGATCGTCGAAAGTAACACTAACCATCTCCTCAATACGCGTTTCCAACTCTTCCTGACTCAGATTGAACGGGCGCTCTAGCGTCATAAAATGTTCCTCCTAAAAAGAAATCTCATCGCCTTCGGTTTCATAGGTTGCCGGGCCTTCATTCACCGCATAACGAAATGCTGGCAATTCTTCGACAGAAAGCGCGGCCTCGATCTCCACCGGAAGCGGCAACGAAGCCATGTAACGGGTCACCGCCGCCAATTTTCGCTTTGCGGAAAGGACGGGCTCCCACGTCGGTTTCAGGTTCCAGACTGTCATTCGTATCAAGTGCCCAAAGATGATACAGCGGGTATCACCCTGAGTTGGCTTGAGCCCTCCTTGCCGAAGCTTATCCAAATCGGCACACACTATTTCAGCGAATTCTCCGGCTGTTTTTGCAAGTGTTTGCCTGGAAACAACACCCGTGGAACGACAGACGAAAAC
>VFJW01000067.1 GCA_009885845.1 Geobacter sp. | reverse complement strand
TGGCGTTTCTGATCACTGTCGTGTTCCTGTTGATACAGTGGCAGCCTGGCAACTGGTGGCTCTGGGTGTGGGGCTTCATGGCGCTTTTCAGTCTGTTCATGATGTTCATTTCACCCTATGTGATAGAACCGCTTTTCAACAAGTACGAGCCGGTTACCGAAGAGGGACTGGAAGAGGATATCCGCATCATGATGGAGAAGGCCGGACTCAAGGTGGGGAAGGTGCAGCAGATGGATGCGTCAAAAAGGAGCAAGCATTCCAACGCCTATTTTAACGGTATCGGCAGGGTCAAGCGCATCGTGCTGTACGACACACTGATCAAACAGATGAGTCACCGGGAGATTGTTGCTGTACTGGCACACGAAATCGGCCACTGGAAAAAGGGGCATATCTGGAAACGGTTAGTGTGGGCGGAGATCGGCGCACTCGCGGGGTCGTGGATCAGTTTCAAACTTCTGATGTGGCCGGGTCTGCCGGGATTGCTTGGATTGCCGGCGGATATTTCGCTGCCGGCGAAGATGGTGATTCTCGGTTTTATTGCCTCTCTCGCCCTGTTTCCCCTCGGCCCGTTTTCCGCCTGGCGCTCGCGCTGCCACGAACGGGAGGCGGATCGTTATGCGGCCGACCTGACTGGAAGGCCGGAGGATCTGGCTTCGGCACTGGTCAAGATGTCGTCAGAGAATCTCTCCAACCTCTTTCCGCATCCATTCTACGCGGCTTTTTACTACTCTCACCCCCCGGTGGTTGACCGGGTGCGAACGCTTCGGGAGTGGAGTGAAACAGAAAAAGGCGAGAAGGAGCGGGATGGGAACATAACATCAACGCCTTGAAACTCTTACCCGGCGGTCACACTTGTAGAGTGACCGCCAGTTTGTTTTGCGGGAAAACTGTAACATAAAAGAAGATAAAAATTAATCGCTTGACAACCATGGGACAGTTCACCTAGAATTCTTATTCAATAAAGGGGAGTAGCTACCAGCCGGAGACATGGCTGATCCCGCGTCCGTCAGCACAGTCGCAAGACTCGGACCGGGAACGATATATATCGCAAGCAAGACTTTTATCCAAAGCGTATTACGCCGTGGGTAAAGGTCTTTTTTTTTACCCCGGCGGAATCTTAATCGTCGGAGGTAATAAATGAACAACATACTTAAAACCACCCTTCTCCTTTCCCTGCTTACCATTTTATTGGTCGTCATGGGCGGCGCAGTCGGCGGTCAGGGGGGAATGATCGTTGCCTTCCTGATGGCTGCCGTTATGAACTTCGGCTCTTACTGGTTTTCCGACAAAATTGTCCTCAGGATGTACAACGCTCAGGAAATCACCCGCGAGATTCATCCCTCCTTCTACGGCATGGTAGAGCGACTGGCCGGTCGAGCCGGGCTCCCCATGCCCAAAGTGTACATCATTCCCGATGACTCACCCAATGCCTTTGCCACCGGACGAAATCCCTCCCATGCCGCTGTTGCCGCCACCGAGGGCATTCTGCGCGTTCTTACACCGGATGAACTGGAAGGGGTGATGGCTCATGAACTGGCTCATGTCAAAAACCGCGACATTCTGATCTCCACCATCGCCGCCACCTTTGCCGGTGCCATATCAATGATCGGCAGCATGCTGCAATGGGGCGCGATGTTCGGTGCCGGGCGGAGAGATGACGAAGAAGGTGGAGCAGGCAGCCTGATCGGTTCGCTGGCCATGGCGATTATCGCCCCGATTGCCGCAATGCTGATCCAGATGGCGGTTTCCCGCTCCCGTGAATATCTGGCGGATGCCTCCGGCGCGGAGATCTGCGGCAGACCGTTGGCTCTGGCCGGCGCTCTACGCAAACTGCACACAGCTTCGCAGGTCATACCGATGATGGATGCAAGGCCTGCTACGGCCCACATGTTTATCGTCAACCCGCTGACCGGCGGCGGCGTGATGGCGCTCTTTTCCACCCACCCGCCAATGGAGGAACGTATCTCTCGACTCGAAGCATTGGCCACCGGAACACACCCCTAGCAACCTGGCAAACAGAGATCCGGTACACCACACAGGAGAAAGCAATGTCTTACACAAGAAATCTATTAATCAGGGAACCAAAATCATCCAAAAATAAGAGAAAAGAAACTGAGCAGCTGCAGAATGTCATTTCACTGCGCATCAACGATGACGAAAAGAAATCACTGGAAAAGCTGACAAAGACGACATCCAAAAGCATTACAGAAATCATGCGGGAAGCAATTGATCTGTGGAAATCCAGGCAGCGCAAACTTTGTATGTAACGATTCACTACCTTAAGGAGAGAGAAAAATGAAAAGACACGTTATCAAAGCACTTACCGTTATGGCCGCCGTACTTTTTTTGAGTATCACTGTGCTCGAGCTTGCCGCTGAAGCCAGGGCTGGAGGCAGCCGCTCTACCGGCAGTCGCGGGGCACGCAGCTATTCCAGGCCGGTTAGCCCCTCTTCCCAGACCGCTCCGCCACGGCAGCAGGCTTCACCGGCACCAGGCGCCTTTCAACAGCAGCAGAGTGGGGGCTTTATGAGAAGCATGGCCGGCGGTCTCGCCGGGGGTATGCTGGGAAGCATGCTGTTCAGCAGCTTCGCCGGCGCTGGCGGAGGTGCCGGTGGTGGTATGGGTGGTGGCGGTGGCATTGGTATGTTTGAGATTATTCTTCTTGCAGGTGGAGGCTACCTCATCTACCGATATATCAAGAAAAAAAGGGCGGAAAGTGCCATCACTCCATTTGATCGGAGATGATGCTGTTTGATCTAAAAACTGACAGCAGACGCTTTACAAAATGCAAACTATGGGGAAGCCAATTTAAATGGAGGAGATGCAATGAAGATACTGATGATGGGACTGGCAGCAATGGCATTTGTGTGGGCAGTACAGGCACAGGCGGCTGAGGTGACATGGCAGAAGGATGTTAAACCGATTTTTGACAAGAACTGTCTGGGCTGTCATGGCACAGATTCTCCGGAACATGACGCGTTTGCCAAAGACAAAAAGGGGTTTACTGATAAAGGTGTCGGCATGCGGATGGATACCTACAGCCATCTGATCACCTATATCGGTTGGCCCTATACCGGTGCCCTGATCAGGCGACTGGATGATGGCACCAGCAGAACCGACAAGAAACCGGGTAACATGTATGAACATTTGGGCGCAACTGAAGCAGAACGAAAGACCAATCTGAATATCTTCAAAAACTGGGTCGGAAGTTGGAATGTGAAGCGCTGGAGCAACATAAGCAAGGATGAGCTATCCGCCATCAAGGCGAAATACTGACTTGATAGAGTTAAAAGGAGAATATTATGAAAAAGCCTCTGGTTGGTATTTTGATGGGAAGTGACAGCGATCTGCCGGTAATGAGGAAGGCGGCAGAAGTGCTGAAAGAGATGGGAGTTG
>VFJW01000038.1 GCA_009885845.1 Geobacter sp. | reverse complement strand
TGTGACCTTCGGGTTATGAGCCCGACGAGCTACCAGACTGCTCCACCCCGCGACAAGAAGTGAAACGAACTTATAGCAGGAGCAGAAGAATGTTGTCAATAAAAACTTTCGCCACGCCATGATTAATATAATAATCAGGGAAGAATCTCAATCCTTGTCAGGGATTGCGATCGCTCCCTTGCCAAGTTTTCCTGCCAGTTCTTTTGCCGCATCCGGGTCAAGGCGTTTGCCAACACGGACACGATACCAGGTACCTTTGTCGCCTAAATGAGATTCTGAAATAGCTACATTATAGCCCTTGGCAGCCAGTTTCCCCCGAAGTGTTTCGGCTTCAGATTTGAGGCTGAATGAAGCGACCTGCACAGTGAGACCGTTCGGGTCCGGACGAGAGGCAGCAGGTTTTGCCGGTTGTGACGGGGTAGGCTGCTTTTGCACGTTATCGACGCCCGGCCTTGATATGTTAATCGGCATGGCCGCCTGGAGCGGCTGTTTTGCCGGCTTATCCTCTTTCGAATTAATGCCGCTGCCCATTACATTACTTTTTTGGCCGCTTGGGAGTGTTTTGTAAAAACTGAGCGGCTGGTCGACCGCTGATGGTACTCCACCTGATGCTGCCGGTTGAGGTGCTGCCGATGATTGCATGGCTGCAGAAGGTGGCGCAGGGGGCGCCGGTTGCTGCAGCGCCGGTGGGGTTTTTGTTTGTTGCGGTGAGTTTTCAAGGCTTTGTTGTCTCATAGCTTCCTGAAACCCTTGTTTAGCAGAACGCTGACCAAGCATCCAGCCACTGCCAAAACCGATCCCGAGGCAGAGGATGCCGGTGAAACAGATAATAATCAGCCCACCTCCGGAAGATTCCTTTCGTGGACGGTTCTGATTCCCCTGAGGGGAGCTATATGATTTTTTTGGTTCACTGTAGTCAATGCGCATTGTGGCCTCCGCTACATCCGTTCCGGTGCCGATATGCCCAAGATGGAAAGGGCGTTTTTAAGAGTTTGTGCCGTGCGTTTCAACAGGTACAGCCTGGCTGCTGTCAGTGCCGGTTCTTCGCTGATGACGCGGTTTTTGTTGTAGAAACTGTGAAAACAGCTGGCCAGTTCACTTAAGTAATAGGTCAGGCGATGTGGTTCGAAATGCAAGGCACAGTCATCGATCGTATCAGGAAGGGCTGCCAGTAGTTTGATCATCTGAAGATCAACCGGAGTAGAGAGGCAGGCCAGATCATTTGCATCCGGTTTTTCAGAAGCGAAAAACCCCTTTTCGGCGGCATTTTCAAAAATACTGCAGATACGGGCATGAGCATACTGAACATAATAAACAGGGTTTTCATTGGTCTGCTGCTTGGCCAGATCTATGTCAAATACCATCTGGGCATCAGGTTTGCGCATGAGGAAAAAGAAGCGGGTTGCATCACGGCCAACCTCATCTATCAGTTCGCGCAGAGTGACATAACTGCCGGCCCGTTTTGATATCTTGACCTCTTCACCGCCGCGCATGACGGTCACCATCTGGTGCAGCACATATTCGGGCCAACCCGGAGGGATACCGATGTCAAGAGCCTGCAGCCCGGCACGGACGCGGGTAACGGTGCTGTGGTGATCGGAACCCTGCTCGTTGATCACCCGGGTAAACCCGCGCTCCCATTTGGCCTGATGATAGGCGACATCGGGAACGAAATAGGTATAACTTCCGTCAGCCTTGCGCATGACGCGATCCTTGTCGTCTCCGAAATCAGTGGAGCGGAGCCAGAGTGCACTGTCGTGCTCGTAGGCGTGACCATTGGCAATAAGCTTCCGAACCGCCGCATCAACTCTCCCTTCACTGTACAGGGACGATTCAAGAGTGTAGACATCAAATTTTACATCGAAGGCCGCAAGATCAAGATCCTGTTCGCGGCGGAGCCAGGCGACGGCAAAGTGCCGGATATCTTCGAGATTGTCAGGGTCTCCGCAGGCGATTGTCTGCTGGTCGGCAGCGGCAACACTCTCGCGGGCCAGATAGGCGCGGGCCACTTCCCTGATATATTCTCCCTGATAGCCGCCTTCCGGCCAACGCGGGTCATCCGGTTCAATGCCAAGGCAGCGCAGCTGAACGGAAAGGGCAAGGTTGTTGATCTGAGCGCCGGCATCATTGTAATAAAATTCACGAGTCACATCCCAGCCGGCGGCATCAAGCACACGACAGAGGGTGTCGCCGATTGCGGCGCCGCGCCCATGACCGATATGCAGCGGTCCGGTCGGATTGGCGCTGACAAACTCTACCTGAACCTTTTTTTCTGCACCGCTTGACGTGCGGCCATATCTGTCTCCTTCGGCTTCTATCTCCAGCAGGACGGCCTGCCATGCGGAGGGGGAAACAAACAGGTTGATAAAACCGGGTCCGGCGATCTCGCTTTTTGCCAGCAGCCCATCACCGTTACCCAGATGTTTGAGTATGATCTCAGCAACCTGGCGAGGCGCTTTACGCTCGCCTTTGGCCAGCTGCATGGCGATGTTACAGGAAAAATCTCCATGTTCGGGATTGGCTGGATTGCCGATGATGATGGGTGGATGGGGTAATGTCGTTAATTCTTGTGCTGCGTGGGCTTTAATCAGTGCAGATTCAAGCAGAGGGGCTATTCGGTTTCGCATCATTTTTTGGGCTGTACTTTCTGGTCGGTGGTTTTATCGTCTTCGGCAATGCTTTTAATGCTGACATCCCGCGAAAAATCAGGACATCTGGAACCGTTATCCTGGATACTGAATCGTTTTGAACAGTTTTCGCGCCAGGCACAGACGGCGCAGTTTTGTTGTGACATGGCAGTAGTCCTGATTACGATATAGACATTCAGTTATTTCTTTTCCTGCGGGAACTGGTAGATGACTTCATTGCTGCGCACAAGGCCGAAATCTTTGCGGGCGATGCTTTCAAGGTAGCGACGGTCAGATTTGAGAGCTATTATCTCCCGTTTGATCTTTTCATTATCTATTTTGCAGTCAGCCAGTCGCGCTTCGATTTTATTTTTATCCTGTTTCAGTTCAAATATGCGCAGGAGGCCTTTATCACCAAAAACAGTGAAGAAGAGGATGAACGCAAGGCATGCACCCGGAATGAAATACATTTTCTTTTGAAGGGGCAGATTGAACATTTACCCTTTCCTGAGCCGCCCGGCAAAATATGAGGCAGTTCTTTTCAGTCCGTCATCCAGCATCACATCGGGACCCCATCCAAGCTTTTCAGCCGCCAGAGAAATGTCTGGTTGACGCTGTTTCGGGTCATCCTGCGGTAAATTCTGAAAAATGATCTTCGACTTTGACTCGGTTATTGTAATGATTTTTTCAGCAAACTCAAGGATTGAATTTTCCACCGGATTTCCGAGGTTCACCGGACCGATGAATCCAGGGCACTCCATCATCCGGATCATACCTTCCACCAGATCGGAAACATAGCAGAATGAACGAGTTTGTGAGCCGTCGCCATAGACGGTGATGTCTTCATTTTTCAGTGCCTGCAGGATAAAGTTGGATACCACCCGGCCGTCATTTTCAGCCATGCGGGGCCCATACGTATTGAAAATACGGATGATACGGATGTCGACATTGTTCTGGCGGTGGTAATCCATCATCAGGGTTTCGGCAACCCGTTTTCCTTCATCATAGCAGCTTCGTATGCCGATCGGGTTGACGTTGCCCCAGTAATCCTCAGTCTGCGGATGCACATGAGGATCACCGTAGACTTCCGAAGTGGAAGCCTGCAGGATTCGGGCTTTGACCCGTTTGGCCAGACCCAGCATGTTGATGGTGCCTATGACGCTGGTTTTGATCGTCTTGACGGGGTTGAATTGATAATGAACCGGAGAAGCGGGGCAGGCGAGATTGTAGATGCGGTCAACTTCAAGCAGAATCGGTTCGGTTATATCGTGCCGTACCAGTTCAAAGCGGTGGTTGTCCATCAAATGTATGATGTTGCTTTTGCTGCCGGTGAAAAAGTTGTCGAGACAGATGACATCATGGCCTTCGCCCAGAAGGCGCTCACAAAGGTGTGATCCGACGAATCCGGCACCGCCGGTTACCAGTATGCGCATGTTATTTTACTCCTCCACTGATTGCGGAACTACAACGTCCGAGCGGGATATAGTTGAATCCTGCGGATGCCATGCGATCAGGCTTGTACAGGTTGCGGCCGTCCACTATAGTCGGTGATCTGAGCGAGTTTTTGATGCGGTCAAAGTCCGGGTTGCGGTATTCACTCCAGTCGGTGATGACCGCCAGGGCATCGGCGCCGTCCAGAATGTCATACTGGTTGCTGCTGTATTCGATCCGGTCGCCAAAGACTTTTTTCGCCTCCTTGATTGCTTCCGGGTCGTGGGCTCGTATGGTCGCTCCGGCAGCCAGCAGATGCTCAATGATCGTGATTGACGGAGCTTCGCGCATGTCGTCAGTGCGGGGTTTGAAGGAGAGGCCCCAACAGGCGATAATGCGTCCGGTGAGTGGCTGCTGCTCTTCATCGGGTGAGGCGAGCAGTTTGATCAGTTTTTGTGCCAGAACCTCTTTCTGGAGTTCATTGACCTCTTCCACCGCTTTTAGCAGCAGGAAGTCATAGTCTGATTCTTCGGCTGTCTTGATAAGAGCCTTAACATCTTTCGGAAAACAGGAGCCGCCGTAGCCGGGTCCCGGGAAGAGGAAGTCGTAGCCGATGCGGGTATCGGAGCCGATTCCCTCGCGTACGGCCATGACGTCGGCACCCATCCGCTCGCACAGTCCCGCAATCTGGTTCATGAAAGAGATGCGGGTGGCGAGCATTGCATTCGCGGCGTATTTTGTCATTTCGGCACTGCGGATATCCATGATGATCATGCGGTTCTGTTTGCGCATGAAAGGGTCGTAGAGTTCCTTCATGATTTCGGCGGTGCGGACGTTGTCACAGCCGATGACAACGCGGTCCGGTTTCATGAAATCGTCTATGGCTGCCCCCTCTTTGAGAAATTCAGGGTTGGAAACGACATCAAACTCGAGATCAACGGAACGTATGGCAAGTTCTTCCTGAACAGCACTGCGAACCTTGTCGGCGGTGCCGACCGGGACAGTGGATTTATCAACGATTATTTTGAAGCCGTTCATAGTACGTCCGATATCACGGGCAACACTGAGAACATATTTGAGATCAGCGGACCCATCTTCTCCCGGAGGTGTGCCGACAGCGATGAAACAGACCAGGGAAGCTTTGACCGCTTCCTCCATGTCGACCGTGAACGAAAGGCGCCCTTCGGCCTGATTGCGCAGGATCATCTCTTTGAGACCCGGCTCATATATCGGAATTATGCCTTGAGTAAGGCCTTCAATCCGTGCGCGGTCAATATCGACGGTGATAACACTATTCCCGCTTTCGGCAAAACAGGCGGCAGCCACAAGGCCGACATAGCCTGCGCCAAAAATACAGATTTTCATATACTGCTCCATAAGTCTAAATAATTGGACGTTTGTAACACACTATCCCGCTGTAATTCCATTGTTTTTTATTTCAATCCGCACCGTTCCTCAATTTCAGTGCCTCGCTGTATGCTTCGCTCCTGGAAACGCAAGCAATTTCGGACGCTTGCTTTGCTATGTCTTTCATTGAAAGCATCCCATCGGCCATGAGTCGATGCAGTACCTGTTCCAGCGGTTCTCTTTCCATTTGAACAGCTGTTCCCGGTGCGATCAAAATCACTACCTCGCCGCGAACGATTCCCTGAGATACAGCGGCGACTACCTCTGATACGGATCCGCGGATGCATTCTTCATACATCTTGGTAAGTTCCCGCGCAACTATCACCTGCCTCTCTCCCAGCACCTCACGGATATCGTGCAGCGTTTCCAGCAATCGATGGGGGGCTTCGTACAGTATCAGAGTTCCCGGCAGGGAACTCATGCCGGATAAAAAAGTACGCCGCTTCCCCTGGCGGGATGGAGGAAACCCGGCGAAGGTGAAGGAGTCCGTTGGCAAGCCGGAAGCTGAAAGTGCGGTAATAGCGGCACAGGCACCCGGAATCGGAACCACGGAGATATTTTCGGCGACGGCATCACGGACCAGCTGGTAGCCGGGGTCGGAAATGCAGGGGGTACCGGCGTCAGAGATCAGCGCCACTGACTTTCCCTGACGCAGCGCATTTAAAATCCGTTCGCCCTTGAGCTGCTGATTGTGATCAAAATAGGAGGTCAACGGCTTTGATATGCCGAAGTGATTGAGAAGTTTGAGTGAATGCCGTGTATCCTCGGCGGCGATCAGATCCACTTCTCCCAGAATCCGTACGGCCCGATGGGTCATGTCTTCCAGATTGCCGATCGGGGTGGCGATGATATAGAGTGTGGCAGTCACAAAACTCTATCAGTTGGCCATGCTGGAAAACCTAGCATGACCTTGTTAATGACTTCAGAAATGAGTCGGAGAGTATTCATGCAGACAGATATAAAGTGTATTTAAGATTGTGTCAACGTATCGTGTATTACGTGTGATACAGCATTTAATTGCCAAAACAATAAAACTGCTATATAACTCGCCGCTAATGTGGCGAATTTCAAAACAGCATTTCCAGGTACTCTGATCGACCACTTTGGGGTGTCGGCATGATCTTGCAACCATCATATCTTCGGATATCAGGCGTATGTACATTTCTGATGATTTTGGTTATGCTCTTTCCTGCAGGGTGTGCCACAGCACCTGTCTCTGCGCCGGCGCCAGAATCTATTCCGGTGTCTGCGCCAGAAAAACCGGAGGTGCAGCCAAAAGCTGAGAGAGAGCGTCGTTCGGAAGATTATGTCGTTATTATTTCCGACGCGTCAGATACCTATGAATCACTTGCCAAAACTTATCTTGGCGACAGCAAACTGGCGTATCTCATCTCTGAATTCAACGACAACGCCGTGATTGTTCCTGGAAAGGACGTGGTGATTCCGATCAAGCCGGTGAACCCTGGAGGACTTTATGCCGATGGTTACCAGATCGTACCGGTACTCTGTTATCACCAATTCAGCCACAAGAAGAGCAAAAACAGGATCAGCGTCTCTGCGGAGGCTTTTGAACGCCAGATGGCATATCTGAAAAACAATGGCTACAGTGTAATAACTCTCAAGCAATTCGATGATTTTATAGAATATCGCCGCCGACCCCCCAAAAAATCAGTCGTAATCACAATCGACGACGGCTGGGAAACCGTAAGAACCATAGCCTATCCCATCCTGAAAAAATACGGTTTTACAGCCGTGCTCTTTGTCTACACAGATCTCGTCAAGTCAAAGCCAAGTTCACTGACCCTGTCATGGGATGATGTCCGGGAAATGCTTGAATCCGGTGTAATCGAAGTGGAATCCCACACCGTCACCCACGCTGATCTGACCAAGGTGGGAGACGAGCAGATCCGAAAGGAGGTTGCTGACTCGCAGAGCATCATCCGTTCAAAGCTGGGAGTGACTTCAACTTTCCTCGCCTATCCTTACGGCAATTTCAATAACAATGTAGTGGAGGCGATGAAGCGAAATGGCTATAAAGTAGGTTTCACAGTTATCAGAGGTGAAAATGCCTTTTTTCATAACACATGGTCGCTTAATCGATCCATGGTTTTAAACAGCGAAAAAATAGAAGATTTTACCAAGCTGCTGGAAACTTTCCGGAGGGAGTGATCATGATAGCCATACGCATTTCACGTCCTTCCGGAACCCGCCTGCTTTTACTTCTGGCAATACTCTTTGCCGGAGGATGCGCCCATACACCTGTGACGACTTTTCCAGAACTTCCTGAAGCATCAATTAAAAGCTCATCAGAGTTTGAACAGAAGGGCAACCTGACCGCCGCCGTGGAGCGCCTCAAAATTGCCCTGACGATTGATCCGGCCAACACAAGAGCGCAGGAAGAGCTCAAGCGCTTGATGTTAAAGCGTAATATCGAGGCGGAAAAGCGTTACAAAGCCGGACTTGCTCTGAGAGAGTCGGATTCGGATGGCGCCAGGAAGGAGTTTATTGCCGCACTACGTATCCGTTCAGATTACATGGAAGCGGTTAAGGCGCTAAAGGACCTTCAGCTGGAATCATCAGAAGCGACTTTGCAGGTGCGCGCCAGAAAAGAGGCCGCATCAAGGCAGCAGACCAAGAATCAGCAACAGGAGGAAGAATCACTGGATGATACCCATCTCGATACAGCTATTGCTTTTTATGACGACGGCAACTATGCCTCAGCTATTCAGGAGCTTCAGCGGGCTAAATTACGGACACCCAACGATCCGGAGGTTAATAAATACCTGAACCTCTCCTGGTACAACTCCGGCATCGCCTGGTTCAATAAGAAGGATTACCATAAAGCTCTCGACGCGTTCTCGATGGTGAAGAAAAAGTTCGAGAATGTTGATGACTACATCAGAAAATGCCGTCAGTCCATGAAGAACGTAGCCGAGGATCTCTACAAGATGGGACTCAAGTTTTTTCGTGAACAGAAACTTCAGGCGGCTATAGAGAAATGGAACGCGGTACTTGTGATCAATCCTGATCATACCAAGGCCAAAGAATATATCGAAAAAACCAAAAAACTTCTGAATGCCCTGCAGGAGCAGCGTTGAAAGAATCTGCCAGGTCAGATTTCTTTACGCTAACTCATTCGTGAAAAATCAACTCATCCCGTTAACCCGGTAGATTTCTACCGGTTCGCTTTTTCCTTTGACAGAAACAGATTCCAACTTTTCGGCCTTCATTGTTGCGGACACAGCAGCATAGGTGGCGCTGCTGATAATAATTTCACCTGGCCCGGCGACTCCGGTCAGTCTGGATGCAAGATTGACTGTGTCGCCAATAACGGTATATTCCATCCGCTTGTGAGATCCGATATTACCAGCAATAACATTGCCGCTGTTGATTCCAATTCCGATACGGAAATTCTGTCCAACCGTCTTCTCTTCTTTCAACAAGGCTGACTGAAGAGAGACTGCTGCGCGAACGGCACGCTCGGCATGATCATCGTATTCCATCAAGGCACCGAACACTACAAGAATGGCATCGCCAATAAACTTGTCAATGTGTCCGCCATGCCTGAGAATGATCTCTGTAGCCATGGTAAAGTGTTCATTCAAAAGTGCAACCACCTGTTCAGGAGGAGTCTTTTCAGATAGTGAGGTAAAACCCCGTATATCGGTAAACATGACCGTAACCGGAATCGCTCTGCCCTGGAACCACTGCCCGTCAGGATTGTTGAGGATCATGTCCACAATCTCCGGATTTACATATTTCCCGAAAGCATCCTGAATCACTTCCTTTTTTCTAAGTCCCTCTGCCATATCATTAAAGGCGAGCGTCAGATCCCCAAGTTCATCATTATGTTGCCGTTCTGTGCGGAAGGAGAAGTTGCCGCTCTTGATTTCGGTTGTCGCGTTCAGCAGTTTCAAAATGGGTCGAGAGAACTGGGTACTGATGAAAAAGGAAACCCCGATGCCGACAGCTATAAGTAACGTGGTTAAAATAAGCAGGAACAACCCGGACCTTTCAATTTTTTTACGCAAGGATTCCATGGAGATACCTATCTGTATTGAGCCCAAAAGTACCTGACTGAAATTTATCGGGGTACTGAAATTAAGTACCTCTTTCCTGCCTTCCTTGAATTTTACGATCTCTATCAGGTCGTCTTTTACAAGAGTTTTAAAAACAGGGATTGGGACGTATGGACGGTCAATCTTGCTGATATCGGAATGGGCCTTCACAACGCCCTTTTTGTCCAGCACCATCACATAGTCGATATCCTTTGTCTTTGATATCTCCTCTATGAGGATGTGCAGGGACGCCTCATCGTTTTCCAGTAGCGGTACGGAACAATTGTGAGAGAGGTTTTTGGCCAGTGAGATTCCAAAACGGGTGGTCTGACTTATGAACTCATCTTTCTGGCTCTTGTGAAAATACAGGCTTGCGGCACTCATGATGAATATGATCAGTAGAGTCATAAAGACAGCCAATCTAAGGCGTATGGAAATTCGGGCTGTTTTAAAACGGTGCAGTAGAGATGCTTTTTCAGCGTATTTGCCTCCAAGCCGCTCCTGGAGTTGGAGTGAGAAGGCTTTCATGATGTCATTCTGGGTGGCAACCCCCCCGGCCACCAGAATATCACCTAGTCGAAGTGCGCTGCCACGCTGCTCCTCCAGGGCGTCATCAAGTTCTTTTTTTGAAATGATATTCTTGTTAACCAGTATGCTTCCCAGTTGTCTGCTTTTATCCTCATTTGCTTCAAGAGCCTTCTCCGCATCGCTCTCCTCTATTATATGTTTTTCCAACAGGACTTCGCCCAGAAGCTTTTTTTTGTCCACAGACATGATAGATGCTCCTTCGAGTCATATTTTGATGCAACAGAAATCGCTATCGAGTCAACGCTGCGCCAGAGCCAGCTTGATTGCCAATCCGGCAAAAATTCCGGCTGCAGCCCGATTGAGAAGCCTCTGCGCAAAGGCCGATTGCCGGAAACGATCCCCAAACGCTCCTGCCAGATAACTGATCGCTCCAAAAACGATAATGGTTGAGACAATGAACAGCCCGCCCAGCAGCATGAACTGCAAAGACAAATTTCCTTTTGCCGGATCAGCAAACTGCGGAAGAAAGGCGAGAAAAAAGATCGACACCTTGGGATTGGTGATGTTCATGATGATTCCGCGCCGATAAAGAGCGGCTGAGTTGAGACGATCGGCAGCGGCAGTCGGTCCGGTCTCCGCTCCGGCTCTGAATGATTGCCATGCCAGATAGAGCAGGTAGCCGGCACCGGCGAATTTGAGGACGGTGAAGGCGACTGCCGATGCCTTGAATAGAGCCGCCAACCCGAAAGTGACCGCCGCTGTGTGAAACAGAAGCCCGGTGCAGAGCCCGAACGTGACGAGCAGACCTGCTTTACGCCCCTGCTGGGCAGCCTGGGTCATGACAAACAGGTTGTCCGGGCCGGGCGAGAGGGCCAACAGCACTGAGGTGGAAAAAAACATCAGGAGAATTCCCGGATCAATCATTGAGTATCCTTTTCCGTTTGTGAAAGTAATTTTTGCCATAATGGTGTACAAGGAATTGGCTGTCAAGCCCGACATCAGAAAAAATTCAAACCGCGCAGACCCTTGCGTAGGTAGAGGACATCCAATGACAAGAATAACTCTCAACAAAAATGAAGATCGCCGCATCAAGTCGGGTCATCCCTGGGTGTTCAGCAATGAGATCCGCGAAGTATCGGGTGAACGTTCTGCCGGAATTGCTGCCGAGCTGTATGACGCCGCCGGCGGTTTTATCGGCGTCGGCCATTATAATCCTCATTCGCTGATTGCCTTCCGGCTTGTTTCCCGGGTTCGCGAGGATATTGATACGGTGGAGTTTTTTGAGCAGCGCATTGCCGCTGCTCTGGCACACCGTCAGACACGTTACCCCGGATTGACTACCTACCGTGCTGTTTACGGCGAGAGTGACTTTCTGCCGGGGCTGGTGGTGGACAGATACGGAGATTACCTGTCGCTGCAGCTGCTTTCAACCGGTATGGACAGCCGTAGAGATCAGATTGTCCCTGCGTTGCGGAGAGTGTTTGAGCCACTCGGAATCATTGCCCGTAACGACGTCAGTGTCCGGAAGCTTGAAGGGTTGGAAGAGAAGGTCGAGCTGCTCTGGGGCGAGATTCCTGAACGGGTTGAGATGGAAGAGAACGGCCTTCGCTTTCAGATAAACCTCCGGGAAGGGCAAAAAACCGGTGGTTTTCTGGATCAGAAACAGAATCATCTGCTTCTCAAGGAGATCTGCGCAGGGAAGAATGTGCTCGACTGTTTCTGCTACACCGGAGGATGGGCGGTGCATGCTGCGTCGTTCGGGGCGCAGTCGGTGGTCGGAATCGATATTTCAGCGCCGGCCGTGGGGCAGGCCGCCAGCCATGCCAAGCTGAACAAAGTGTCCGACCGGGTGAGGTTCGAAGAGTGCGATGCCTTTGAGCGTTTACGCTCGCTGCATCAGGAAGGCCGGCGTTTCGGGGTGATCGTCATGGACCCGCCCGCGTTTGTCAAAAGTCGCAAGAACATTGCCGAGGCGACCAAGGGATATCTGACCATCAACCGCCGTGCGCTGGAATTGCTGGAACCGGGCGGCTATTTGATCACCTGCTCCTGCTCGTACCACATGGGTCGCGAAGCGTTCCGCGATGTGCTGATTCAGGCGGCCCGTCTGGCGAAGCGCGAAGTGCGCCTGGTGGAAACCTGCTCCCAGGCGGCTGATCATCCGGTGCTGCTGTCGTTTCCGGAGTCGGAATATCTGAAATGTTTTGTGCTGCAGGCAGTATGATAGATGCAGTTCTGATTATATACATGAGGATAACGAATGTACCCTGAATCTGATGCATTAAGCGAATACCTGGTTTCTGATACCATCATTGACTGGCGGACTCCGGATGTTCATCAGAAAGCCATGGAACTTACCCGGGCGTTACCGGACGATGTTGCCAAAGCCCGCTGTTTGTACGAATGGGTGAGAGACTCCATTACTCATACCGATGATGCCGGTCTTGACATCGTGACCTGCACGGCGAGTGAAGTGCTTCGTTACGGCACCGGGATCTGTTTTGCCAAAAGCCACCTGCTGGCCGCCTTGCTTCGGGCCGTTGCTATTCCGGCAGGCTTCTGCTACCAGGTTTTACGATTGGATCCACCGGTCGATAATGAACCGGTTTTGCACGGCTTTAACGCCATGTATCTTGCAACAATCGATAAATGGATTCGGGTCGATGCGCGGGGCAACACCAACGGAATCAATGCCCAATTCAGCTTACAGAGAGAGCAGCTTGCCTTTGCCATGGATCCGTTGGCCGATGAATTCATCTACGAAACGATTTTTGCTGCGCCAGTGGAAAGTGTAGTCAACAGATTGAAAAAGTACAAAACCAGAAGCGAATTGTGGCTTGATTTGCCGCAATCGCTGTAATTTTTTGGTTGTTCCTGGGAGGAGTTCAGGAGTTCCGAGGACACCTTACTAAACTCGACTATTCTTCCCTAAAGGATGCGCCGGGAAAATAGGGCCGCTCCCCATATTAAAGTGCAGGGGCATAAGCGCATGGGAAAAAAGAGGGACGTCCCTTTTTTTAAGCAGCTGTAACGAAGAAACGGGGAGCCGCTGAAAGGCGCCTCCCCGTTTTGCTACTATGTCGTTGTCTTTGAAATTCAGGCGTTATATCTTTGAACAACTATGACATTCAGTGATTACATCATATTTGCCGACGAAAGCGGAGACCACGGGCTTTCCACAATTGATCCACAGTTTCCGGTATTTGCTCTTGTTTTCTGCATGGTGGCAAAAGACAATTATCTGAACCGGATCGTCCCGGCTATCCAACATCTCAAGTTCGATTTTTGGGGCCATGACCAAATTATCCTTCACGAACACGATATCAGAAAGGAAAAGGGGCCGTTTGGAATTTTGCGCACAAACAGGGAGATGCGCGAGAAATTTTATCAACGACTCAACGTAATTATCGAAGAATCATCATTTGAAATAATTGCTGCCGTTATCGACAAAGAACAACTCCGCACCCGCTATGCGGAACCGTTCAACCCGTATGAACTATCAATGCTTTTCTGCATGGAACGGATGCTTGCAAAGCTGGTTCAAATGGGACAGACTGGGAAAACAACTCATATCCTTGTGGAAAGCAGAGGGGCAAAGGAAGACCGGGAGCTTGAACTGGAATTCAGAAGGATATGCGACAATAGGGCTCGGTGGGGTTACAAATCAGTGGACTTTTCAAAAATACGGTTTGAACTGATTTTCGTGGATAAACGGAGTAATTCGAGCGGGCTGCAACTGGCCGATCTGGTCGCCCGTCCGATTGCCATCAACTGCCTGAGGCCGAAACAACCAAACCGGGCATTCGATATCATCAAGAGCAAGTCACTGCAAATAAAGGAATTCCCCTGAAAAGCAAAAGGGCCTCGGAACAAGTCCAAAGCCCATCTGTCGACCGGGAAAAGCCCAATCCTTACGTTCATTTCTAGCAGACATCCCGATAAGAATCAAGGAATATTCCAACATCTTCAAAAACAGTGGGAATATCCCCGCTTCCCCTGATTTTATCTGCGCCCCTTTGACGGTGGACGTGGCCCGCTTTTACCTCCGGATGGGTGTCCGGACCGCCTGGCAGGTGCAGGTCGTTCACCAGCAGCGGCATCTTTCGTCACTTTTGGACGGTATTTTCTGACAGCCTCTTTTGCTGCGGAAGACCGCCCGGTCTTTGTTGCTTCTTTGACGACAGGACGGGTGCTTTTTGCAGGCTTTGCCGCAGTCGGCCGAATGCTTCCGGCGGTGCTCTCAGCTGCTGCCGGACGTGGACCTGCCGGACGAACGCTTGCCGGTCGGCCACCCGTAGCAGAACGTGCACCCGCTGCTGGTCGAACAGCAGTCGTCGGCTTTCTCTTGACAAACGGTGTCTTCGCCGGACGATCTTTCTGCGGCACGGCTATGCTGACGACAATACAGCGGTCAATCAGATAGGTGCCATCAAGAGTTTCCACAACCTCTTTCAAATCAACCTCTGACAACATGCGGACATACCCGCACCGTTTAAATTCACCCGTCTGCTCATCAACTATCAGGTGTACCGAGGTAACTACCCCCATAATCTCAAAAAGTTTGCGGAGGTCTTCTTCGGTTGCCTGCTCCGAGATATGCCCGACGTAGAGTTCTTTTGCCATGTCTAATATCCTTATGATTATTGTATGAGTTTTGGGGTGTCAGAATTCAGATGACCGGCAGGCGGCAAGAGGAAAACGACGTAGACATAGCATCTGCTATGTCGAGGAAGTTTGCATCGAGGCAACGAACCGGGGGCTGAATTATGGCGTCCCCTTCCTGTGTATGGCGAACGGCCCCCAGGCCTGATCAACAGACATCAATTCCAGTGTGTTAACGTTCACATGAGGCGGCTGGCTGACAATCCAGCGCACTGTCTCAGCGATATCTTCCGCCGTGAGAGGTTCTGTCCCCTGGTAGACGTTGGACGCCAGATCTTCGTCGCCTTTGAAACGGACTTTTGAAAATTCTGTTTCAGCCATACCGGGCTGGATACAGGAAACACGAATCCGTGTGCCGAGCAGATCACAGCGCAGGTTACGGGAAAACTGGGTGACAAAGGCTTTGGTGCCGCCATAGACGTTACCGCCCGGATAGGGCCAGGCGCCGGCGGTTGAACTGATATTGATGATGTGACCCCGGTTACGGCTCACCATGCCGGGCAATACAAAACGGGTACAATACATCAGCCCCTTGATGTTAGTGTCCACCATGGTATCCCAGTCATTCAGATCAACCCGGTGAGCCGGTTCCAGACCCAAAGCCAGGCCCGCATTATTCAGTAACACATCAATATTCCGGAACCGCTCCGGTAACGATTCAATTGCACCCTGAACCGCTTCACGATCACGTACATCCAGGGGAATAATGTGTATGTCGGCATCTGCAGACAACTCCTCATGTAACTTCAGGAGCGGATCAATCCTTCGGGCGGTCAGGATCAGCCGGTTTCCACCTGTGGCAAACATCCGGGCACAGGCCGCGCCGAATCCTGCTGATGCGCCGGTAATGAAGATGGTTTTTTCGCTCATAACGTCTCCTGTTGCGACAGTCGATATACTGTTTTCAGCAAAGTATCCCGCTCAATCCCTCTTCGTTCACAGAGATTCAGCAATTCATCCGATACCGGAGCGCAGACGGTCAACGTCCCCGATTCTGCCAGAGTCAGAGCTGTCCGGAATGAATGCAGCGCGAATCCGGATAATTCCGGCAGGTCTCCTCCACCATAGCGCTTGTCACCTATGACCGGACGTGCGATCGATGCCAGATGGCGGCGGATCTGATGCATCCGCCCGCTGATCGGGGTGACAGACAAAAGCGAACAGTTTTCACCGGCCAGTACTATCCGGTAACGGGTTTCAGATTCTTTGCCGTCCAGAGATTCGCTGATTACCCCACTGTTTTCAGGAGTTCCCCAAACCAGAGCAAGGTAGCGTTTGTCCAGACCGGTCTCTTGTACCTGTCGGCCGTAGATGGCCGCAGAACTGGAACTTTTCGCCATAATCACCGCCCCGGATGTTCCACGATCAAGCCGGTTAACCGGATACAATTTGCAGGGTGTTGCCCGCTGCGTCATATACTCCTGGCCGATCTCCACCAGGTTGTCTTCGAATTCGGCAGTGCGGTGCATCGGCAGGCCGGGGGGTTTGTTGGCAACAAGAATCAGGCTGTCTTCAAAGAGGATATCAAGACCGGGTCGAGCTGCAGACAGCAGGGCGGTTGTTGCGGCACTTTCTTTAAGCGTTACGGTGTCATGAATTTTCAGCAGAACATCAGCAGTTGCCTGCGTACCATTCAATCGGGCTGCCCCGCTCTTGATCAGCTTGCGGGCATAGCCGAACGGAGATCCCGGCATCAGGGTGCGCAGGTAACTTTCAAGCCTGCGGCAGTGGTCAGGATGGGATATTTGTATGGAGAGCATACCGTAGCCTCAGAAGCCTGTCTATACTACCAACCGGTCATCCTTGTAGCCTGCATTTACCTCAAGCGCCTCGTTCATAGCGCGGATAGCGACTTCAATCTGGCGGTCATCCGGTTCACGGGTTGTCAGGCGCTGCAAAGCCAGACCCGGGGTGATCACCATTTTGACAAGCGGGTGGCTGTCGTGCGTGGCGCTCCATTTGAGGAACTCATAGGAAATACCGGCAATTATCGGCAGCAGCACTATCCGCGACCCGGCTTTGAGATAGAACGGCCAGAGCTTGGGAATCAGGGAGAATACTGCGATGCTGACCAGCATGACGATCAGCAGAAAACTGGTCCCGCAGCGCGGGTGAAGGCGGCTGTAGCGACGAACATTCTCAATCGTTAATGCGACACCGTCTTCGAAGGCAAAAATCGATTTATGTTCAGCACCGTGGTACTGAAAAACCCTCTGAATATCTTCCATTCGTGAGATGGCCCAGATATAGAGAAGGAAAACAATCACCCTGATAACGCCATCCACCAGATTGAAGACGAGGTTGTTGTCACCGATGACCGGCGTCAGCAGCTTGGTCAGGTACAGCGGGAAGAGGAAAAACAGGCAGATACCAAAGCCGAAGGCCATTGCCATAGTTCCGGCCATAGCCCACGAAGAGGGGTCACCCCCGCTTTCTTTTCCGCCGTTCTTTTTCGTTTCAAGCTCTTTTTCATCTTCCGTCATCGCTTCGTTGGCCGAGAAATTCAGGGCCTTGATGCCGATGATGAGGGAGGAAACGAGTGCCACTGCACCACGAACTATCGGCAGTTTAACAATTGGAAAGCGCTCGGAGAGTGGTACTATGAGTTCTCTTTTGACGACGATTTCACCATCGGGCCGGCGAACAGCAATGGCAACCGAACGGGGGGCACGCATCATGACCCCTTCAATGACCGCCTGGCCGCCAACGTGTATTTTATCCATGATACCTCTTTTGGTTATTGGAGATTTTTATAAAAATCCCTGACTTCAACAGTTTGACCGCAGCAGAATTTTCCCTCCGGACAGGGGCCGCCTACGCAGCCCGGGCCTGCCTGGCGAAAGATAATCGGGGCGATTCTTTTTACCAGTCGCAGCATCTCGTCACTCATGTTTCGAATTTCCCACTGTGCGCGCTGACAGCAGCGCAGGGCAAAAAAGTGCAGCAGTTCGCGGGCGTTCATGGTCATGATTATTTTTGTTTCGGTAGCGTTAGGCAGTATGTAGCGTGCATCTTCAGCAGGAATCCCCATCTCGATCAACTGAGCGTACGCCTTGTGAACGGTGTCGATCATGCTCGCAAAAATCTGCTGCGCTTCGGAATTCACAGCAATGGTGTCAGGCATGATGGAGGCGAATTCCTCCTTGTGAGAAACGTAGCGCTGGGATTGTTGAGAGAATGAGGCGATGCGGTGACGTACTAACTGGTGAGTAGTGACACGCGAAATCCCCTCGATACCGAAGGTGAACGAGGCGTGTTCAAGCACCGAATGGTGTCCCAGTGACATGATCTTGTCCAGAAACGACTCGATATCTGAAACCGCCAGTTTCTCCCGTAAATCATCAATTGAAGCGGGCGAGTAACAGAGACGCGCAGCCAGTGCCACGGTGCGTTCAGGATTGGGGGTGTGTTCGATCAGGGTAACGTTCATGGTGTCCTGTTCGAGCTATGCACAGGGTTTAGCAGTGGTCATGAAAAAAACCGGCATGCTCTGATGTGTAGTAGTAGCCCCCGCAACTGAACTGTTCGTAACAAGGGTACCAGAAGTAAAAAAAGGGGATTTGCCTTGCGACAAAGCCCCTCTCATGTGGTTGCGAAACAAGCGGTCAAACCTGACCGTAACGCTTTTTGTAGCGATCAACACGACCGGCTGTGTCAATTAACTTCTGCTTGCCGGTGTAGAACGGGTGGCAGGCAGCACAGATTTCAGTACTGATCTCTTTTTTTGTGGAGCGGGTCTGGAATGTATTACCGCACAGGCACTTAACGGTAATCTCGGAATAATCGGGGTGGATACCTTCTTTCATCTCTTTCCTCCTTCAGTAACTCGACAGCGTAACGCAATCTATTGTGAACAGTAAAGAACCATAATATATATTTTCAAAATTTTTTGCAACAATTTATTTCGACATTGAATCCAAAAAAGCCTGATTCGTCTTGGCTTCTGAAAGTTTGTCCAGCAGAAACTCAATGCTGTCGACAACATTCATCGGATGGATAACCTTGCGGAGAATCCAGATACGGTTCAGTGAGGACTTTTCAATCAGCAGCTCTTCCTTGCGGGTTCCTGATTTGTTGATGTCAATGGCCGGGAAGGTCCGTTTCTCGACCAGTTTGCGGTCAAGATGCAGTTCCATGTTACCGGTCCCTTTGAATTCCTCAAAGATGACGTCATCCATTTTGCTGCCGGTATCGACCAGTGCGGTGGCGATGATTGTCAGTGAACCACCCTCTTCAATATTACGGGCAGCACCGAAGAAGCGCTTGGGTTTCTGCAGGGCGTTGGCATCCACGCCGCCGGTCAGGATCTTGCCGGATGGAGGTAATACCGTATTGTAGGCCCGGGCCAGACGGGTGATCGAGTCAAGCAGGATGACAACATCTTTTTTATGTTCAACGAGACGCTTGGCTTTTTCAATAACCATTTCAGCAACCTGAACGTGGCGGGTGGCCGGTTCGTCAAACGTGGACGATACGACTTCACCGTTAACAGACCTCTGCATGTCGGTGACCTCTTCCGGTCGCTCGTCGATCAAAAGAACAATCAAATATACTTCCGGATGATTGGCGGCTATCGAGTTGGCGATGTTCTGGATTAGTACGGTCTTGCCGGTACGGGGGGGAGCCACAATCAGTCCGCGCTGTCCTTTTCCAATGGGAGCTACCAGTTCGATGACGCGCATCGGCATGTTTTCCGATGTGGTCTCAAGGGTGAGCTTTTCCTGCGGGTACAGCGGTGTCAGGTTGTCGAAAAGAATTTTGTCGCGGGCAACTTCCGGAGATTCGTGGTTGACCGACTCTACCTTGAGCAGAGCGAAATAACGTTCGCCCTCTTTGGGTGGTCTGATCTGGCCGGAAACGGTATCGCCGGTGCGCAGGTTGAAGCGCCTGATCTGGCTCGGAGAAACATAGATGTCATCCGGACCGGGAAGATAGTTGTAGTCAGTAGCACGCAGAAAGCCGAAACCGTCCTGAAGCGTTTCCAGAACACCTTCGCCAAAGATTGAACCATTCTGCTCAGTCTGGGCGTTCAGAATTGCAAAAATCAAATCCTGCTTGCGGAGACTCGACGCTCCCTCAATGTTGAGGTCCCGTGCAATAGTATTGAGATCGTTGATCTTTTTGCCTTTAAGCTCTTGTAAATTCATCTGTTCTCCTGCGAAATGTTACTTCATGGTGTGGGGATATATCATTAATGGACTTGAGTCTTTCCGGGGAAATTGTGAAATAGCTGCATTTATTGGTTTCTGTATAAGACGCGGGAGTTATTGATTCAAACAGCAGAATATGGTTTTTCAGAGGTTCACGTTCATGTATCTGCGAAAAAGTCTAGGGATCTATTCGGATGCCAGGATGTTCAATCTGAGGTGGATGTGACGTTACCCTTTATTTTCAGGGCTTGTCAATAAAAAACAGCATGATTTACCGGTATATCCTCAATCTTTTTTTGCCGGACAGCCATTCAGGCTCAAAAGCTCATTTATGACAACACCGGCCATAGTCAGGCCGAAGATAGAAGGGATAAAAGAAATACTGCCGAGGATCACCCGGCGATGCTCACAGCGGAAGGTCTGCTCAGACCGGTTGGGACAGATGCAGTCGGTGCCGCAGGCCGTTGAAGAAGCAGGATCAAGCTCACGATGCAGTTCGGTTGAGTAGACGACCTGCACACCGGAGGTGATGCCGGATTTTTTCAGTATTTTTCGCATGCTGCGTGCCATCCGGCAGTTTTTTGTGGCCGAGATGTCGGATACTTCAATCTTTGCGGGATCCAGTTTGTTTGCCGCCCCCATGCTGGCGATGACGGGAATGCCCTGCTGGCGGCAGGTTGTTATCAAGGAGGCCTTGGCGGTGAAATGATCAATTGCATCCAGCACGTAGTCGGGACGGGGAACAAGAAGCCGGTCGGCATTCTCCGGCGAGAAAAACGCCTTGACCGCCACGATCTCGGCCGCCGGGTTGATGTCGCGTAATCGCGCCGCCATTGCGTCCACTTTTTGCTGTCCTACCGTGCTTGACAGTGCATGAATCTGCCGATTTATATTGGTAAGGCAGATGTCGTCAAAATCAACCAGCGTGATTTTTCCGACCCCGGCCCGCCCCAGACCCTCTGCGGCATAACTGCCGACTCCTCCGATACCGCAGATCATAACGTGTTTATCGGCCAGAGTTGCTAGTCCTGCGGTTCCGATCAGAAGCTCGGTACGGGAAAAACGATGAAGTGCCATGGTGTGAGTATATCCTGTTATCTGAAAAGTTTTTACCGGAAAGAAGCATTATCTAAACAATAATCTTCGCAAAATCAACGCACACAGATATGCGTGCCGGCCCATAGCCAACAAAATCACCATCAATCTGAATGGGGTGTTCCCCCCGGATCTCGAAGTTCGAAGAGTGAATACGGGTTAGATTTCTGCTTGATTCTGTTTTGCCGCGAAGCAGATCCTGCACACTGCTCAGGTACGTACTGCGGGTATTGCCCGTAATACAAACGGCAGAAAGTCCCTGCGTAAAGGGATTACTCCCGGGTGACAGGATAAAATTTCCCCCATAGCGGGAGGAATTGCAAATAATGGCGGTGTGACAGGTGATATCACCTTCGGGAGTACGGACTTCAAACACTCTGGAATCCCATACCACTGCGCGCTTCAGGGCTGAGAGAGCGTAGGCACCCTGCCGCAGAAATTTTTTCCCTAAAGGCCACACATCTCTGACGACAGCCCCGTCGAGGCCAATTCCCGCCATAAGTACAAACCGGAGTGATCGCTCCTCCAACTCAAGTACGCCAACTGATAGCGACAGAGTCTTTCCGGCGATTATCCGCTCAACTGCATCACCAATTGAAGTAATCCCGAGTTCTGCAGCCAACACGTTGGAAGTGCCGAAAGGCAGTACCGCCAGAGTGGCCGTTCCCGTGTCCAATCCATTAACAACGGCATTGAACGTCCCGTCGCCTCCGGCAACAATAACCAGATGTGGTTCACCCTCTTTATTGATTACGTCACAATACCCGGAGATTTCAATCGGAGTCCGTACCTGAAAAATTTCCGGAATTACTGATCGTGATCGCAGCCTCTCCAAAACAAACTGCAGACGCTGCTCTGTATGGCTCCCGGAAGAGGGATTCACGAAGAGATATGTTTTCATGGAGACAGGCCAGTAACGCTCAGCATTGTAATGTCCCTAACGCGGGCAGACTTTCTGCCTGAATTTCATTATACGGGTTCAGAATGCGCATGGTCGGAGACATAGCTTATTGTCTGTAATAGCTACGATACCATTCTACAAAACGGGCAATGCCATCTTCGATTGACGTTGATGGTTTGAAGCCCACATCCCGCATCAGATCATCAACATCGGCACAGGTCTCAGGAACATCGCCCGGCTGGATCGGAAGCAGATTTATGACCGCCTTCTTGCCGAGGCACTGTTCCAGTGTTTCGATGAAATACATCAGTTCCACCGGTTTGTTATTGCCGATATTGTAGATTCGATAGGGTGCGTAACTGGTGCCGGGGTCGGGACATGTCCTGTCCCATTGCGGGTTGGCGGCCGGGGGGGCGTCAGAGACCCGCACGATGCCTTCGATGATATCGTCTATGTAGGTAAAATCACGGCGCATCAGGCCATTATTGAAAACGTCGATCGGTGTTCCTGCGAGGATCGCCCCGGTAAAGGAAAAATAGGCCATGTCAGGCCGGCCCCACGGACCATAGACGGTAAAAAACCGCAGTCCGGTTACCGGTAGTCCGTAGAGGCTCGAATAGGTGTGAGCCATCAGCTCATTTGACTTCTTTGTCGCAGCATAGAGTGAAATCGGGTGGTCAACGTTGTGGTGGACGGAAAAAGGCATCTGCGTGTTTGAGCCGTACACAGAGCTGGAAGATGCGTACACCAGATGCTTGACGTTATTGTGGCGGCATCCCTCCAGAATGTTCATAAAACCGACAATATTACTGCTTATGTAGGCATGCGGATTCTGCAGAGAGTGGCGTACGCCGGCCTGAGCAGCCAGATGAATCACTTTGTCGAATTGCCCGGAGCTGAAAAGTGCTTCAACAGGTTCCCTCTCCTCCAGAGAGCATTCGATAAACCGGAAGTTTGACTTTTCACGTAATTGGCTCAGGCGATCACGTTTGAGGCGCACCTCATAATAATCATTGAGATTGTCCAGACCGGTGACGTCGTCTCCTCCGGCGAGGAGACGTTTACAGAGATGGAAGCCGATAAATCCAGCGGCTCCGGTTACAAGGATCTTCGCCATATCACCGCCTTTGGGGTGGAATGCCGCCCGATTCGGCGGTTACTCGAAGAGCATAGTTCATCTGTTCTTCAAGGTCATCAAGTAATGCGTAACGTCGTGCATAAGCGGCACGTTTTTTAGAGGGGATTTCTTCACGCGTGCGGCGATGTTGCTGAAGGGGCAGAGAAAAAAACCCGTCCCCTGTCCTCTCTCCCCTGAGCTCCTCCCAGAACTCATCATAGTCGGAACTTATCCGGGAACGTCTTGATGGATCACCGCCGTATATATGTGAATCAAGTGTTACCGCACAAAGGCGGGTAATTTCAAAATGTCTGCAGAACACCTGTAATAGAAACAGTACCAGGCTTTTGGGGCGTTCACCATGCATTTCCTTCGTCAAATCCCTCACGAGTTGTACGTCTGCATCTTCGGCACCCAAAACCTTGTCCGGTCCGAGTATGCAGCCGATTATAACCTCAGGAAGATCTCCCTGATTACGAATACTGAATGTCACAGAATAGAGTCTTCGTCCATCATCCTGATACAGCCCGAGGGTCAATTCCCCCTCTTTTTCAAATCTGGGTGAGCTTGTCAGTTGCGCAACAATCACCTGCTGCTGTATCGGAAGGGTGATACGGCAGAGCGGGAAGCCGCGATTGAGGAAAATGGCCCGGATCAGATCGCTGCTGAAGTTGTCACGCACGAAAAGATACGTTGAACGGAGGATGTGGAATCGTTCGTCACCAGAGGAGCCATGGATCATATATTTCCGGCACATTTTATCGAGAATTCTGGCATTTGCTGAGAGAACATCGTGAAGTTTCCTATCACGGAACAGTTCCAAGAGCTGCAGGTGGTAATCATAGAACAAAAACAGCCGCATTTCAAACTTACGGCGTTTAAAAAACCCTGCTACGGAGTTCTCTTGATTAATTAATATTGAATAAAAACGGGTAGTTCTATAGTCAGATACAAATGAAAGCAGCCGTTTTATGAATACAACTATTCCTGATGAGTTCATACAACCATTACCGTGTACTATCAGCCGCTTGAGATATGGAATTCATCAGCTTTGATGATATCAGCAGCGGTTTTGAGGAAATAAAGAGGCACCGAACCATAGAAGGAAGCCCATGCTGTGTAGGTGCTTGGCGGACCGATCAGAAAATCACATGCGGCAAATGCGTACATATCTTCAACTGGATGGTCGGTGCCCATAACATAATTCAAACCCTTAAAAAGTTCTTCATCCTGTTTTTCATTGGAGCAGACGAGAAAACGAACCTGTTTTTCCGGCATTGCTGCCGCAAAACGAGCCATAATTGCAGCATACTCTGAAGTAGTGAAAAAGTATGCACCTCCCTGCCATCGTTTGTAGTCTCCCTGGCGTATATGCACACCGACTAACAGATCACAGCCGTTACGTGCCCGGGAAACAAGGTTCTCAACAGCCTGACGATGTTTTTCAACCGGTGTAAAAAAGGTGCGAACCTGAGCAGCATGTTTTTTTATGTTGGCAAAATCTCTGCATGACCACGGGTCTTTTATGATGAGCCGTTTTTCAGAAGTTGCCTTCCGGATATAATCCGGATTAGTCATGTCATAACTGTCATCCGCATGCGTACTCCGGGGAATATCCAGAAACGTAATATTCAGAAGCCTGCATACACGGGGAAACTTTGCCAGTGGCAGCACACAGGTAGTGATGAGTCGATAGAAATAAACCTGCAGCGAGGGGGACTGTAAGCGGGATATCCGTGCCGGGTACCTGCAGAAGAAGTCCTCCCGGGTGCCGGTAAAGTACTGAGTATACCCGTAAAAACTGGGGTTTTGAACCTCATATCCGTACTCTATGGCGTTTCCGATAACATGGGCAAACACAAAAAGACGATTCCCCAACTGCCCGGCTCTTTTCCCGATAATTACCATTCGTCAAACCTGAATACTATTTTTTCCCGTTTTGAATTTCGTACAAGCGCTGATATTTCAAAAAAGTACCGATCATGCCCATGATTGAAATCACAAGGCCTTGTACTCCGTCAAGAAAACCGAGTCTGAGAAAAAATCGTTTACTGAATGTAATCATCGGGCGAAGGTACAGATGATGCCACTCTGCCCGCCTGCCATCGGCATAATAGTCGGCAGCCGACATATATGCATACCGTGCAACACGCTGCAGATAGGTATTCAGGTCAAGATCCTGCTCATGCAGGATGTCACCGGGCAGCTTCCTGGTCGAGCCGTCAGGAATGAACCGTTCATGCACATTGGCGTTGTTCCATGCGCCTCTTGTCCGGCAGTATAGCCGTCCCTTGTAATCCGGATAGAACGATGAATGTTCGATCCATTTGCCCCAGAACCGGGTTTTCCGTTTAAATTCAAAACAGTCGTGCTTTTTGAATTCGTCTGCTGTTAACGCCTGAATGGCACTTCTCATCTCGCCAGAGACCCGTTCGTCAGCATCCAGTTCCAACACCCAGTCATTGGTTGTCAGTGACATGGCGTGGCTCTTCTGGTCCCTGAAACTGCTGAACGTATGCTGCTGGAACGATACCCCGAATTCTTTGCAGATATCAGGGGTGGCGTCAGTGCTGTAATCATCAACGACGACAATTTCGTCAACCCAATGAAGCGATCTCAGGCAACCGCCAAGTTTTGCGGCTTCGTTTTTGGTTATTACGAATGCCGATATATGAGGAGTTTTTTCTGACACGTTCAATACCTTTCAAGTACTGCAGGAGAATTACAGCTTATGGATGTAAAAAGTTCTGATTTACCATGTAGGGGCGACGCCGTTGGCTCGCCCTCAGTGCAATAGCCAGCATCATTGCCTATTCCAACAGGGCGACCCGCCGAGGTCGCCCCTACATAAACATGTTATCGACACACAGCGCTGTCGGCCCTTATTTTTGCCAATTGCTCATCGATAGTACTTTTGGTGAGCAGCATGCCGAAATCGGAGGGGATAGCGGCATCTGCAACTCCGGTGATACGGTGAGCGATCATGGTTCCGATTGAACTATAAAAGTGGTGGCTGTCGCTGAAGTTTTTGTCATAATCCATGGTAATTGAATTCAGGTACTCAAAATGCCACATCTGGCCGAATACCTCTACCATTTCCCTCAGCCACCGTTCGTACTGAGGGAGTTTCCCTTCCAGAACCATAGCACAGAAATAAGGCTTTGATACCGGGGTGGTGAACGGAATGAATTTGGTCCCGGGGTTTGCCTGCATGGTATCTGTCAGTAACTTTGCCAGGTCTTCTCTGTAGGTATAATTATTGCGGTATGATTTTCGAAGATCCGCAACTTCAACCCTGATAGAATCCTGCCTCTGTGCTTCATCAGCCTTGAACAGTGTCGCAATATTGTCATGATCATAATAATAGACACTGGTTTTTTGTTTCCGGAGGGTTCTTTGTAACAGCAGATTCTCCCAGGAATAGGTAAGCGTATCTTTGGTAAACAGAATTTTGAAACGGTACAGGGGGGATAGTGCTTTTTTTATATAATACTCCGGCGGTTCGGCTTCCGCTTTTGACTGCTGGTTGGAATTTTGGAAATGCAGCCCCAGAAATATGGTGCCGGGACTCCCGACGACCTTTTTAAAGTAGTCAATATACGCGCGTAATTCGTAAGGCGCCAGTCCTGCAAGTGAATAATTATACACCTGCATCCCTGAAAAATCAGTTTGATTGATCATGCAGGTGCGGCTGTTACCAAGAAGCAGTGCGTTATACTTTTGTGTGTTGACATATGCCAGATAATTGGTCTTCTGCTGCCGCTCATTAGTGGGTTTCTGGTACGAAGTGAGCCAATTGCTATGGGAAAAGCACCAGAACGGATCGATGGCATAATTGAACAATCCCAGCAGGAGCATCAGGCCGGCCGCAGACAGGCACAATCGAAGCAGCCACTTTTTATATTCACGATAGGCATGCATAGTTAATCAAAAACCACCTTTCGAATATCCTCAATGAAACCGTGAAAATTGTCTAAAACTGAAAGTACAGAAATTCGCTTACCTTGTTAATGTTGATCAGAGCATAAAAACTGATCACGGCAACAAAGGCCAGGCTTTTCCAGGACGGTTTGAAATCCTGATGCAGTTGAATGGAGTTTTTGCACGTCAGAGTGAAGATCATGATGACGATCAGTATCCAGATAGTGGTATCGTTTCCCTTCACTCCGGACATAAGAAGTCTCCAGAATTGTCCGTGGCCAAGATCAGAAAAAGCAAAAGAGGGGTGGGAAGATGGCAGGATGCCGTGTAGCCCGAGCATCCCTTTCAGCACATGTGTCGCATCAACTACATTGCTGGCACGAAACAGAACGAAGCTCACATTGACAAACATAAACGTGAACAGCCAGCCAAGTGCGTGCGGCATGGGAAACTTGCGCCTCTTCCAGAGGTGATTAACCACGAGAGCGCCGCCATGAAGCCCCCCCCACAAGATGAAGGTCCAGCCGGCACCATGCCAGATACCTGCTATAAACATGGCAGTAAAGGTAGCCACCATGGATTTTGCAAAGGTGATTTTGCGGAATGACCGCATGATTGGCGAATAGAGATAGGTGGTTATAAAGTTGGTCAGCGACATATGCCAGCGCTTCCAGAAGTCTATGATACTGGTGGCTTTGTATGGGCTGTTGAAGTTGACCGGCAGCAGAATATTGAACATGAGACCGATACCGATTGCCATGTCGCTGTAGCCGCTGAAGTCAAAATAAAGCTGGAATGTGTACGAGAGGCTGGTCGCCCAGGCTTCCACCATGTTCAGGCCGGCTGCATTGTCGAAGCCGGCTTTGACGGTTTTTGAGAGTTCATCGGCGATGATTACTTTTTTGAACAGTCCGATGAAGAACAGAAAAAAGCCGTGAGAAAGATTCTTGTAATTGAGTACCTTGTTTCGGGCCGCCTCAAACTGCGGCATCATCTCCTTGTGGTGCAGGATCGGGCCGGCCAGAAGGTGAGGAAAAAAAGTGACGAACAGTGAGTAACTGAGCAGTTTGCGGTCTTCAACCAATCCTTCGTAACAGTCAACCAGAAAAGCAATCTGGGTTATCGTAAAGAAGCTGATGCCGAGAGGAAGTATGATATGCAGAAGCGGAAGATCAGTCGTAAAGAAAGTGTTCATGTTGTCGATGAAAAAATCCATGTACTTGAAATATCCAAGAAAAGCGATATTCCCGACCAGCCCGAAGATAAAAATCCCCCTCTTTGAAACCGCCTGTTTCTTCATCTCGTCGTACCCAGCCATCAGGCAGCCGATGGTGTAGTTGAACAGGATAGATATGAGGATAAGCGGCAGATACTTGACGTTCCACCAACTGTAGAACGCAAGTGAGGCGCACAGAAGCCAGGCATTGGAGGCAACGGCCAGGCGTTTTTTGTTCAATAAGAAGTAGATGCCGAGAGTTACCGGCAGGTACAGGAATATGAATTCATATGAATTGAACAGCATGACGCACCTTTTTATTTGTGAAACATCTTACGCACCGAATGCCGGTTGCAGGTGCTGGATTATTTTTTAGCCAGCTTTTTTACCGTCAGATCAACCAGATCCCCGACATTTCTGAGCGAGGGAAGTTCCCCCAGAGCAAACCTGATACCGAATTTCACCTCAACAGCCATAACCATATTCATATGGGAAAGGGAATCCCAGGCATCGATGTCGTTGGCTGTAGTCTGTCGGGTTATGACAATGGAGTCATCGTCAAATACTTCGCAAAAAATCGGCCCCAATTCAGCCAGTATATCCATTGGTTAATCCTCCAGAGTTGAAATGTCGCCGGCATCTGTCCCCAGATACCGTGCTTTAAGTACACGCCTCATAATCTTGCCGCTCTTGTTTTTGGGAACCGAATCCACGCAGATGATCTCATGCGGTGTGGCCACAGACGACAACTTGTTAGTTACGTGCAGTCTGATTTTCAATTCCAGTTCCCGGCTGAAAGTCGCCTGCCGATGCAGCGAAACAAAGGCGATCACCTTTTCGTACAGCAGCTCGTCTGGAGCGCCGATCACTCCCGCCTCGGCTACTTCCGGCACCTCGATGAGAGTACTTTCAATCTCGAAGGGGCTGATCAGATGACCGGCGGTGTTGATGACATCGTCACTGCGGCCCTGAAACCAGTAATAGCCGTCTGCATCCCGGCAGGCGGTGTCACCGGTATAGTAATAACCGGCTTTCATTCTGCTGTCATAGACCGACGAATTGTTCAGATAGGTAGTAAACATGGAGGGCCACCCCACTTTCAAGCAGAGATTGCCGGGGGTCTGGTCCAGGATGATCGTGCCGTCATCAGCGATAATAGCCGGTTCAATCCCGGCTGCCGGCAGGCCCATGGAGCCGGGGCGAATCTCAAGTCCGGGGCGGTTGGCAATCATTATCGCTCCTGTTTCGGTCTGGAACCAGGTGTCGTAGATCTCCTTGCCGATGGTGCGCCGCGCCCAGTGGATAACCTCCGGGTTGAGCGGTTCTCCGACGCTGCAGATGTGGCGCAGCGATGCAAGATCAAAGCGGGCGTAGAGTTCGGCATCCTCCCGCATCAGCATGCGTAACGCCGTTGGCGCTGAATACCAGACCGATATTTTTTGATCTTGTAAAATCCGGAACCACTCCTCGGCATTATAGCCGCCACCGAAATGAACCTGGGTAACACCCATGCTCCACGGGCCGATAATACCATACGACGTGCCGGTTACCCATCCCTGGTCGGCGGTACACCAGAAAATATCATCCGGAGTGAGCCCAAGTATCGACTCTGTCGTACTCCTTTGCATCAGGATGCTGCGGTGAGCGTGGAGCACTCCTTTCGGCTTGCCGGTCGATCCCGAGGTGTAATGCAGTACAGAAGGTGTTTCGGGAGGAGTCCGGGCGGTGATAAATTCATCCGAAGCTTCATCCATTAACCGCTGGTAGCTGAGGATATCGGCTGAGACGTGATCGTCAGCATCGACGACTATGATGAAGCGGAGCGCCGGCAGGCGATCTCTGATCCGGGAGATTTTTTTCAGAAAACCCTTTTTGGTGATGATTACCCTGGCCCCGGCATCGCCGACCCGGTCAAGAATAGCCTCTTCTCCAAAGTTGGAAAAGAGCGTCCCGACAATTGCCTGGAGCTTCAGTGCGCCGAGAAATGCAAAGAACTGTTCCGGCATCCTGGGCAGAAAAGTGAAAAAAACGTCTCCGGGTTTGATATCCAACTTGCGAAGCACATTGGCAAATCGCGCCGAGTGGCGATCAAGATCGCTGAACGTATAATCGCACTGCTCCAGGTGCGGTGACAACCAGCGCATGGCTACCTTGTCGCCCAGTCCGTTCTCGCACTGGGTGGTGGTGCAGATGTGACCTATGTTGTACTGATGGTCGATAATCATACTATCCTCAATTCCCGTTGGTCAGATCATTGTCTGCTCGAATAAACCGTGTCAAGGCTGTTTGTTATATCTGAAGCCTATGAGGGAGTTAGATTTTGATGTTACGTGGTACTAATCCGGTACTTTTCTGAAAATCCGCAGCAGCGGGTATTTTATTTTATATTTAAACAGCGCGTTAATATTTTTGATGGTGATGTAATACGATTTTCCGACGCTTTTGAAAAATAGATTTTCTTCTTCGCGCAGAAGTTTGAAAGGATAACTTCCGCTGAATCCGCCATCATAATAGTTCACAAAAACACAATTAATAAATCTGGTTTGAGCCAGGCCATGCTTACTGACAAGATGATACGTCAGTACCCGGTCACTGATAACCTTATAACGGAGATCATACGGCAGCATGGCATCGCGCCGATACAAAACCGCCTGATGGCAGACCGGCATCCCTTTTAAAAAACGGTGAACACTTTTGAGCCGTTTTCCCTGAATAAATCTGACAGAACCATCCGGGGCTATCATGTTTGCCCGACCGTAGATAATGACGGGCGAGTCAGGTTGGGCAGTGACAATCTGTTCGACATCGATCAGCAGCTCGTCACCGGCATTGAGAAAGAGCAGATACCTGCCTCGTGCAAGAGTGGCCCCCTTGTTCATGGCATCATAAATACCATTGTCCGGTTCGCTGATGAAACGATCAATTACCGGTGCGCCGGATGCGATGATCTCACCGGTATTGTCGGTAGAAGCACCATCAATAACGATGAATTCTGTCAGAGCACCCTTATGTTTTGCAATACTTGCAATAGTCTGCTGCAAGCGCGCCGCATCATTTCGTACAACCGTAATTATGGTGACAACGGGCGATTTCATCTGTTTTCCAATTCACGGATGGTGCGATGATATACGGCGAGTGTTTCCCGTGCGGTTTTCTCCCAGCTGAACTGCCCGGCCCTTTCAAGTCCCTTTGACCGCAAATCAAGAAGTGCGGCATCATCGTTCCACAGCTTCATTACAGAGTCCGCAATCTGTTCCGGAGATAACGGGTCGAAATACTGAACGGCGTCTCCTCCGACTTCTGGGAGGGACGTGACGTTCGAACAGGCAACGGGGCATCCGCACGCCATCGCTTCAAGTACCGGCATGCCGAACCCTTCGAACAGGGACGGGAATACCATCAAACGCGCCAGATTGTAGATCACCGGAAGCTTGTCGTACGGAAGATAGCCGAGTATCTGCACCCTTTCCTGAAGTCCCCGTTCCGCAATGTTTTTCAGCAAATCGTCTTTTGCGGATGTTGCAACGCCGGTCAGGACCAGATTCCCGTCAAATTGGTGGCTGGTGATGAGAAGAGAAACTGCCTGAAGCAGGGTGGCATGATTTTTATGCTGCCAGGTGGCTGCCGGGTAATACAGAATCGGTTTGTGTAATCCCAGAAGATTTCTTTCCTGCTGCAGAAAATCCTGCTCGTATGCGGTGTTATATTCGCTGCCAACTCCGAGATGAACTACCTGCACCCGGTCGCCTGAAACGCCATAACTATCGAGAAGGGTCTGCCGGGTATATTCTGAATCGGCAATGATGGTGTCTGCTTCCAGAGCCGCCCGGCGATACATCCTGTCCCTGCTGTGTACTTCCTTTGCTTTGAAGAACTCCGGATAATAGTGGTGCTGGAGGTCGTGGAACGTGACGATCAAAGGGGTTTTTGATCTGCTGTCGCGGACGTAGGTGAGCGGATTATGCAGGAGATCAAGACCAAGCCGGTCAATGCCGTTCTGGATCATGTCTACCCGAAAAACCTTTCTGACAAGGCTGCGCAAGATCCTGTAAGGAGAGTTTTTGTTGTTTTCAAATACCAGAGTATTGACACGCTCAAGAATGTCATCGAAATAGGCGACATTATGATTAGTGCAGATCAGCGTGTATTCGTTTTCGTGGTCATTAACCGCAAGCCACGACACCAGGTTGCGGACGTAGGTCTCGACCCCGCCCATCCGCCCCGGTGTAAAATCAACCAAACTTATGCCGATATTCACGTAATCATCCGATCGTTAATGTGAGAAAAAAGGGTAAACGGCAATATTACATTACAGAGGGTAGTTTTCTTCTTCATTTTGGTAATAACATCTCGAGAGCTTTAGAGATACCAGACGGGTAGAATTTATTTATTTTAGTAAGAAGTTTGGCAAGAATAGAGCTTCTCAATGGATGACCGTCAGGCAAATAATTCAGCATTTTCTTAATTGGCAGATATCCATTTCTTTGGTAGTAAATAGCAAGTGCACTATTTGAGCTGTCAAATGGATCGTTTTGATTTGAAGCTCCATACAACCGGTAAAGTTTTCTTATTTCAGGATCTATTATTTCACCGCTGGTATAGAACTTGTGTGTATACGGCCACTGGGAACTTGAATGATAATTGTTGTCATTCAAACAGTGTAGGTAGTACTTAAAAAGAGCTGAAAGTTCCGGTACCATGCTTAATTGCAGGCGGTTTTGGTGCCCGGAAATTTCATTCGGCCTTTGTGGTTTGAAATCACTGAAATGAAAAAAGAAAAGTGGACCCTCATTACACATCCATTGATTGCCGTTTTTCCTGATTTTTCTGGAATGAAGGTTCCAATAAGCAACATTATATCCTTGATCCTTGATTGCGGTAAAACAATCAAAGATCGGGAAAGCATAGTCAATGAACTTCTGATCAACAAAATAGCCGGCTGCATGGTCAATAACACAATGATCATATAACTTATTTTGCCACCACTGTAGAAAAGCATGAGTGATAGCACTTCGGCGAATACCGATAAAACCGAGATTATAAATGCCGCTTTTCATGATATGGCTGTCATCAGGCAGCATTCCGTCATCGGGATAATCTCTATCTAAATGCGGCGTAAGCAAAACTTCGCTGTTACCTTCCAACAAATCAAAAAGTTTGGTTAACGGTGCTGTTACAAGAATATCAGGATCAAGATACAGCAGTGAAGAAACATTTTTTTTGTTAAAGAGATATTCAATGAAATATGGTTTAAAAGCAGTAGCCAGCTCAGTAATGTTGTATTTAAAGCAGAATCCATTCAGATTTGTAATATCCAGTTCATCCGGCCTTATGACGTTGAAACGCTCATCGCCAGGTTCTACAAATCCCGCTATATCGTCAATTATCAACACCCAAACCTTTCCATCAGGGTGCTGTGCCAGGAACGAGTTACAGAGGACTCGCGCGAATGCTACATAATTTTTGGCAACAATCGTGCAAATCGTAGGATTGGTAATCACTTTGTTTTTCTCCCATAATATCAGATGAATAGAACCGGTCATTCATTGATAGATCAAAGATCTGTGCACACTATTTTTTAAAACGGAAAGTATATTTCCACCATTTTTTAATAATTTTCTTTAGCTGTGGTAAATAAAATTCCGGACGAAACCGATGTTTTTTTGTATTGTGATACAAGAAGCTTAAAGCATTCTCAAATTTATTCTGATCGAGAAGATGGTCTTGAATCGCTTTAAAATAATCAAATGACAATTTTATTTCTTCATGAAATTGTCGCCTCGCCGTGCTGAATCCGTCTTGCAAAACAGTAACTACGCACTGACATACCTTGTCTGCCGGATAGTCTGACATTTCAATAATTGAGGCGGTTGATAACCCTATTTGCTCATGGTCACATGCTACAGAGGCAAACCAGATGGTGTCGGTTTTTATTAACTGAATCATCGGAAGCGGTTTAGCCCAGTCTGAGGTGCAAAGCCAAGAAATTCCGCTGGAGCATCCGATAAACAACGTACAATATTTTGTCAACTCAGCGTTTTCTCGAAGTGTTAGTACGCTCGCGTCAACAATACGGTCATTACCAGTGCAAACCGTTTCGTTAGAGGAGAGAATCACACAAACATCCGGAATTTTCTCAATAAGCGCCTGTGCAACCTTTATCGCGAAGTCTGGATTTACAAGCGACTGCCCGCTTTTAGGCGAACACTCAAATAAAATTACATGCGTTTTATCGGAAAGATGATGAGTTTCTGCAAAAAGCCGAACGTTTTCTATTTCATCCGCACGCAGTCTTACAACAGGTGAAACCGGAACTGTTATCGGATGAGGATAGGCCCGAAGTATTGATGAACGGATGGTGCCAATGTAGTTATGAAGGTTGCTGGGAGCAATTTGAGTAAAAAATACCTCATCAAAATCCCCACGGTTTTTCCGCTCCAGTGCTTCGCGTTCAAAGCGCGGCCAAACTTCCGCAACCTCAGCTATGCTAGTCAATGGGATTTCCCAGACTTCATCAACATGTGGGTTTTCGTCCAAAATCGAGCGGCACATCGAACCAATTGCCCATGTTAGGTGGCAGTCAGGATAATCATGTTTTATCTGCTGTGCTACAGTTGTTGCGTAAAGGCAATCACCGTTGGAATTCAGGTGCCCAAGCAATATTTTAGTGTGCTTTGTCAAACCGGGACCTCAATCTATTTACTGCCGGAAGTCTTGTTATACTGACTGAAATAATTTAGCTACCTACCATCATTTTTGCTAACTCCGGCAAACGTACATCAGGAGACCACCCAAGGGATCTTATTGTCGAAGGATCTGAAACCATTCGCCGGTATTCCGGGATGAATCCCTCGCGGAGTCTGACATGGTCATGCCAATCCTTACCAATAATCCCAAAACAGAGTTCAAGCCAGTCTTTTATCGAATAGGCAACTCCTGAACCAATGACAGCTTCAAACACATCATCCTGATTCACCAGTGTATAAATACCTTTTGCAATGTCACCTGCAAAGGCCCATTCCTTTTGCACGTCAATATCACCGAGTTCGATAATTTCATTGCTGCCCGCAGAAATTCGCTGAACAGCCAGTGCGATCATCTTGCTGACATGATTCGGTTTACGGAGAGGGCTTTCATGATGGAACAGATATCCGACATAGGCGCGGACACCCAGCGTCCGGTAGTAACGCGCCGCATATACCGATTGAATCCGGGCTATACTATACGGGCTGCTTGCTTCAAATTCGTCACGCTCTGAAATAGGCGCGCCGGTATTCTTGAACTGCAGACCACTGCCGGTTATAAATACCTTCGCACCCAGGCAAAGCCGTTTGACCGCCTCCAGAACATTAAGAGCACCGGTCGAGATGGTTTCGTGGTTCTCAAAAAGGGCATCGTGCCGCGTCGTCGAGTTGGCAGCGACATGAAATACATACGTCGGCTGATGGAGTACAATAAGACTCTCTACCTGCTCATAACAGGCAACGTCACCAGGTACCCAGTCGCCTGTTCGAGAAACACCGATCGTCTCAATGCCATTCAGTTTGCATAGTTCATTCAGGTAATAGCCGTCCTGACCGTTAGCGCCGAAAATGAGGGCTTTCACGCAATATTCTTCCTGAACACAAACGTTGCAAATGTATACCGGTACCCCGCATACACAAAGTCCGGTTCTGGACAATCCCATTGAGGTTCATCTACCAGAGAGCAATCATTAATTAATGGCAGCAACCTGTCTGTAAAGTCTTTTCGGGTGTACATCCGGAAGTCTTCTTGCGGGATGATGTCGCTTGCTTTGTATTGATCATTGTAATCACAGGTGAGGATAGCGGTTCCTCCGGGAGCCAGCAATTCACCAATTTGTTTTATAAAGAGCTCGTCGTCTTTTACATGCTCTATTACGGAGGTAGAAAAAATAATATGATAACTACCTTTGACTGTTGAGGGTTTATGCATAAACATATTTAAATCATAATTAAGCACAGGATCTATTTCATCCATCCGGTGTCCGTATTTTTTAAGGGCTGCTGCAGCGGTGTCGTCGTAACTGCCAATACATAATATTTCCGGTGATTCATATTGCCCCGCAAATTTGTGAACTGTATCAAGAACAAATGCCTGCTGGATGTTTGCTTCCGGAATTTTGTGAAGTATCATTTCCGGGAGAAGTTCATGTAAAACTTCAATGACAGGTTTATATTGTTGTCGTGCCGCATCGTCCAGAATACGGTTAAAGCAGATAATATCAGGAATGGAAACGGGTTGGAATCTTTCGTCCTTACCTATCTGCTGTTCGACTGTTCCATATTCCAGTGTCGGGGACCATGATTCACTGCTTGTTATCGGCTCGTCTTTATTGAAAAGTCTCTTCAGGCGTTGCCGAAATGTAACGGCTCTTGACTTCAGTTTTTTACTGAGTACGCTTTCAATAATCCTTTCATAATCCCAGATCAGGTTTTCTTCGCTCCATTCCCTGTTGTATCGTACTAGCGGACCAATGCCGTTTTGAATTATTTTTTTCAAGCTGGAATCTTCTACGCAAATAGAAGGACTTGCAGAATGCATATGCCTGAACATGGCGCTTTTGGTAATTACAACAGGCCGATGAACAGCGAGCGCGTGATCTACGGCACTTGATATGCCGCGGCCATTATTCTCCTCATAAAAAAAGGCGTTAATAGTATTCGCTCCAAGAAAATCAAATACCTGATCTTGTGTCATAAATTTATGGCTTAGAGTAAGTTGAATGCCCGGCTTGACAATCAGTTCTCCGCACCGTCCAGCAATAGCCCGGGCACTATTCCCGTCCGCATCACCAAAAGTGGCAAAGGGGATATTCAATCTGATAACAGCTTCATCAAATTCGTTTTGAACCGTAGAAACCAGTTTTTCGAATCCTTTGCCTAATGTGCCAAAACCAAAGCTGCCGATGGTTGGTATCTCAGGCACTGCAAATCTATTCTCATATTTTTGTATCAATCTCCCCGTTTTATAGACGAGGGGATTTTTGAGTAACAGGGTGGGATCTGCTGCAATATGATAATCAAAAAAAGAATCATCTGCGGTATCTGCGACTTCCTGGGTAACCTCGTGAATAATGTCGATATGGGGTACATGAACTTTCCGGATAATATCACGTGTGAGCCACGGTAAGGTTGTCGGGTAATAATTATAAATTATCGCCGAAGGGCCAACTTTTTTTACAATTCTAAAATACTCTTCAGCACTCGAACATTCTTCATAAATAAAAGAATATTTCTTTGATTTACCAAGTGTATTTGAAATATTCAGACCAAATTGATGTACCCCACATTGTTTTTCTTTGTGCGATATTATTAAAATCCTACTTTTAGCAGGTTCTGTTGATTCTCTTACTGTAGGCATAAAAAAGTTCCTTATCTATTTTTTGATTATTTCAATCGTTGGTAACGGGAAAATCAAACCAATGCCTCGATCCAGTGTTTCTTTTTCCCGCTCAATAAACTCTTCCTTGAAGTGCCAGGGCAGAACCAGGTAATAATCGGGATTCATGGCCCGTGATTCCGCCTCACTTACTATCGGAATATCAGTTCCAAGGGTTCTTGCCCCATATTTGTCAGGATTCCGTTCTGCAGCGACATCTATAATCCTGCTGTCAATCCCGCACCATTGCAAAATAGTATTCCCTTTGGTCGAAGCACCATAAATATGAATTCGCTTGCCATCTTTTTTGAGTTTTTTGAGCAGCGAAATCAATTCATCTTTCTGTACATTGACACGATCCTGGAAGTTTTTATACGGTTTGTCGGTGTCGAGTTCGAGGTCGAATTCCTCCTGATGGAGCGCCTGAATGTTCTGTGCGAACGCATCTTTCTTATAGGCAAAGTTGCCCGCATGGGTGGCAAAGCAGCGGATGCTTCCCCCGTTTATGTCGTTATGGGCAACATTGAATATCTTCATGCCGGCCTGTTTCATAATGTATTCGATTACTGCCAGGCTGTAGTATTCCAGATGCTCATGGCAGATAGTGTCGTAGGATGTCATTTTGAGCATGGTCGGCATGTATGACATCTCAAAAATCCAGATACCTTCAGGTGTAAGAAGCTCCTTTATCCCTTTGGTGAAGGTAATCGGGTCTTCTAGATCGTAGAACATGGCGATGGATGTGATGATATCGAGTTGTTTTCCCTGCAAACGAACCAATAATTCGTTGGACGGGAAAATGTCCTGTACTACTGTAACCGGAGGTTGAATTTCCTGAGCCACGTCGGATGGATCTACACCATACTTTTCATAGGTATCCGGATAATTACCCAATAACGTGCCGTCATTGCAACCGATGTCGAGGACTCGGGCAGCCGGTTTATTGAAAATTGCCAGTGCCTCTTCAACGATGCCGCGCAGATGCTGCCGCATGGTATTATTGGTGCCGGAACGGTACCAATAGGCTGAATAAAGGATTTCAGGCGGGACGGTATGTTCCATCTGTAACAGTCCGCAGGCGTGCTCATCCTTTGTGGGGTCACAACGGAGCAGCGTTGCCGGAATTTTCCGCATCGGCGGCAACTCCTTGCCCGGCTTCACAAACGACCCCTGTAGATACTGCTCTCCGAGATCAATTACTTTAGTAAGCGCGCTTGAGCCGCAGACCCGACAGGTATTTCGATGAATCAGATGCATACAGTGCCTCCTGAGAGTTTATATTCCAATGGATTTATGTTCGATGATGCTGCGTAATTGGTCGTTAATACAATCGATACACTTGTTCCGTTCCAGATTGAGCAGGGCAAGCTGCTTTACAACCTTGTCCTTCCCGGAAACCGGAACCGTTTCAAATTCATACACCAATTCCTGCTCATGCCAGAGCTTACAGTTTACTTCTGCGAGTTGAGAAAAGACTTTCCCAATGTTTCCAAGTACCTCGGCGACCACATTGCCTTCCTGTTTGAAAATCTTGTTTGCAGCGAATGTTAGTCGATCGAGCGGAATCAGACCCGCTACGGCGGCAGAAACAAATTCGTCAATCTCATTTTGCAACTGATGCTCTTGAGTCGACAGACTTTTCAGGCGTTCCTGATCCTCGGAATGAAACTGCTTGAGTTTGACTATGGTCAGCTTATCGCAGAGCGAGCCGAGTGTTTCCGACATATACAAGCCCTCCAGGCGTATTTTTGAACTACATCACAGGTTGAAATACAGATCTGTTACTTTCCCAGGGTGCTCACCGTCATCATCCGGACAACATCACGCATGAGATAGTGTGCTTTCCAGCCGAGTACTGCTGAAGCCTTGGCAGGATTACCACAGCTGGTCATGATTTCCGAAGGGCGCAAGAGCGATGCGTCACTGATCGTATGTTCCTGCCAGTCAAGACCGACCGTCAGAAAAACTTCGGCAATGAACTCTTCCAAAGTGTTTGTTTCGCCGGTGGCAATGACAAAATCCTCCGCTCTGTCCTGCTGCAGAATTCGCCACATCGCGTCAACATATTCGGGTGCCCAGCCCCAGTCGCGGGCAATTGAGATGTTACCCAGATGGAGTTTTTCGCCGCTGCCGGAAGCGATGCGACAGGCAGTCCGGACAATTTTCTGGGTAACGAAACGTTCCGGGCGGAGGGGAGATTCGTGGTTAAACAGGATTCCGGTGCAGGCAAAGAGGTTGTACGCCTCACGGTAGTTGGCCACTTCCCAGAAGGCGGTTGCCTTGGCAACTGCGTAGGGACTGCGGGGGCGAAAGGGGGTTTCTTCATCTGCCGGTTCCCCGCCGGTATTGCCGAAACATTCACTGGAACCGGCGCTGTACAGTTTCATGGGGGCGGCGATAAAACGTATCGCCTCCAGCAGGTTCAGGGTGCCGACACTGATGCTTTCCAGGGTTTCAACCGGCTGATCGAAAGAAAGGCCGACGGAGCTCTGCCCGGCCAGATTATAGATTTCATCAGGCTGAACCTTTACCAACACCTGCAGAACGCTCCTGAAATCGTTGAGCGCCATGGAGTGGAAGGTTAGCCGGTCCTTGATGCCAAGCAGCTGCAGGTTGTAGAATGTCGCCATCTGGGCGTCGCGCGCAGCTCCGTGGACATGGTACCCCTTGTCGAGCAGCAGCCGAGCAAGGTAGGCCCCGTCCTGGCCGGATATTCCACAAATCAGTGCAGTTTTAGCCATCCGCACGTTTCTCCCGTTCGGCCAGCGTGAAATCGGCATCGGTCATCATATTCACCAGTTGTTCAAAGCTGGTTTTGAGTTCCCAGCCAAGCTGCTGCTTCGCTTTGGTCGGATCACCGAGGAGCAGGTCAACTTCAGCGGGGCGGAAGTATTTCGGGTCGATCTGAATGACGACTCTGCCGCTTGCCGTGTCGATACCCTTTTCATCTACTCCGCTCCCCTTCCATTCGAGCGCCATGCCGAGCCGCGCGAAAACTTTTTCGGCAAAGGTGCGCACCATGTAGGTTTCGCCGGTGGCGATGACGTAATCTTCTGCCACATCCTGCTGCAGCATCCGCCACATGGCTTCAACGTAATCGCCGGCAAAGCCCCAGTCTCTTTTGGCATCGATGTTGCCGAGGTAGAGGCACTCCTGCATCCCCAGTTTGATGCGGGCGGCGGCGCGGGTGATTTTGCGGGTGACAAATGTTTCGCCGCGACGGGGCGATTCGTGGTTGAAGAGAATGCCGTTGGAGGCGTGCATGCCGTAGCTTTCGCGGTAGTTCATGGTGATGTAGAAGGCATAGGCTTTGGCGCAGGCATAGGGTGAACGGGGGTAGAAGGGGGTAGTTTCCTTCTGGGGAGTTTCTACGACTTTGCCGTACAGTTCGGAGGAAGAGGCCTGATAAAAGCGTGTGTTCAGGCCTGTTTCACGGATTCCTTCGAGGATGCGGACTGCGCCGAGGCCGTCGACTTCGGCAGTATACTCAGGTACGTCAAAGGAGACGCGGACATGGCTCTGTGCGCCCAGGTTGTAGATCTCTTCCGGCTGGATATTGCGCAACAGCATGTTGATCGAGCTGGCGTCATTCAGATCACCGTAGTGCAGGAACATACGCACATCTTTTTCGTGCGGGTCGCGGTAAATGTGATCAATGCGACCGGTGTTGAAAGATGAGGAACGACGGATCATGCCATGGACTTCATAGCCTTTCGAGAGGAGCAGTTCAGCGAGATAGGAACCGTCCTGGCCGGTGATGCCGGTGATAAGTGCTTTTTTCATAGGTAACTCCTTGGGTTGTATTTTGTATTACGTTGCTTATGCAAGCGTATTCATTGCTCGACGGTAGTGGTTAATGGTGATATCTGCGCAGGCTTCCCAGGAAAAGAGCCGGGCACGCTCACGTGATCGCTCTGAAAGCTGTTGGCGCAACGGGTCATTTTTCAGCAGTTCCAACATCGCCTGACACAATGCGTCATTGTCGGCAGGGTCTACCTGGATACCGGCGTCCCCGACAACTTCGGGCAGCGATGACGTATTTGAAGTGATTACCGGGATGCCGCACTGCATTGCCTCCAGCGGCGGGAGACCGAATCCTTCATAGAAAGACGGATATACAAACGCAGTAGCTCCCGAATAGATTGCTGCTAAATCCCCATCGTCCACATACCCGGTTACAATTATTCTCTCTCTCAGATCATCACACCCGGAAATCTCATCGAAAATTTTACCAAAATCCCACCCCTTTGTTCCCACCAGCACCAGGTTGATGTCCTGCAACTGTTCCTGCCGAACCAGCGCAACAAACGCCCTGATGGTGGCATCAATGTTTTTTCTCGGTTCAAGTGTGGAAAGGCTGAGAAAATAGGGCTGATGGGGAATGCCGTATTTTTTGCGGGTGGCCTGCAGCAGTTGTTCATCACAACAGGGGTGAAAAAGTTCTGAAGCCCCGAGGGGGATGACCGCTACTTTCTGCGGGTCAACTCTCGGATTATAGTTGAGAAGATCGTCCTTTGTCGCCTCGGATATGCAGAATACCCAGGTATCTTCATCGATGCTCTTTACGACCCGGTGCAGCAGATGATTCTCTTGAAATTGAAAGTATTGCGGGCGGAGTATCGGGATCAGGTCATAGACGGTAATAAAGCGGAACTTTGACTTTATGCCGGGGGGCAAGGGCAGAAACGGTGAGTGGAATATGTCGCTTTTTATGCGTTTGACATTTCCCTCGCCATAAGGTTTGGACACAATCTTTTGACTGGCACTGAGAAATTCGCGAGCAATCTTTACTACCTGTTTTACGGGGAAATCGCTCTCTTTCGCAAGCCGTGACAGTTGATGTTTTTTGTCTTCAATACGCAGCGGCAGCCTGGCATAGGAAAGTGGAAACCTGCTGAAGACCGGATGTGTCTCAACATACCCTAAACACTCCCTCAGGTTTGTCAGTGCCGAAAACTGCAGGGCAATTTCCGGACGTGCTGATAGCTGAAGAGCCACGTTTTCAACGACTCTGAAAACGCCCGTTCGCGCACTGTTGTTGCTGACTGCAGCCCCCAGCACTGATATGTCATAACACAATTTCATACGGCAGCCTCTTGATCAGGTCAACTACAGTAACGGAACTCCGGGATATTCATCAGAAAAGTACATTTCAGACGTACGGGTATTTTTTCGGATAGATTTAATCTGCAAATTGTGCCGTACAGAGTCTGCTGTAAAGCCCGTTGTTCTGGATTAACCCCTTGTGAGTACCGCTCTCTACGACTGCTCCATTTTCCAGGACGATAATTTTATCCGCATGGAGTACCGTCGAAAGCCGGTGAGCAATGACAAACGTTGTGCGATTGGCCATCAGATTGTCCAGCGCCTTCTGCACCATCTGTTCGCTTTCCGTATCAAGCGAACTTGTCGCTTCGTCAAGAATCAGAATGGGTGCGTTTTTCAGGAGAGCCCGCGCAATACAGAGCCTCTGTCGCTGGCCACCGGAAAGCCTGACACCACGATCGCCGATGCTTGTTTCATAGCCTTCAGGCATTTCCATGATAAAGTCATGTGCGAATGCTACTTTCGCGGCACTTACTATTTCAGCGTCAGTAGCGTCCGGTTTCCCGTAGCGGATGTTATTTGCGATTGAGTCGTGGAAAAGAATAGTCTCCTGGTCAACCAGCGCAATATGATTCATAAGGCTGGCTTTTGTTATGTCACGGATGTCATGCGAACCGATAAGAATCTGCCCTTCATTAACATCAAAAAAGCGTGCTATCAATGATACCAGCGTTGTCTTGCCGCCTCCGGAAGGGCCGACCAGCGCGATCATCTCACCTTTTTCGGCGGTGAGGCTGACATCATTAATTATGTAGTCATCCTGATATTTGAACCGGACATTTTTAAGCTCTACCCTGTTGTCGTCACGGGAGATCGTGTGCCCATGCGGATTGTCAAGAATCTCCGGAACCGCATCAATTATTTCAAACACCCGCTCTGATGCTCCGATGCAGCGCTGGGCATTGCCATACGAGGCTATCAGCTTCTTAAGGGGGGAATACAGCAGTGCCATTGCGGTAATAAATGAAAAGAATTCCGGCGCTGACATTTCGTTGGACATGACTTTGCTGCCGCCAAACAGGATGACTGCCGCAATGCCGAGAGAGGTGATGACCTCCATGATCGGAGACGAGAGCGAACCGTATTTGATCATTTTCTGGGAGAAGCCGTAAAATTTAAGATTGGCCAGTCTGAACTGCTCAGTCATGGCGCTTTCAAGGGAAAATGCTTTCACCATCTTTATGCCGCTCAGTGTTTCCTGAAGAATGCTGGCAAAAACCCCGGCCTCCTCCTGACCCTTTCTGGCTACCAGCTTGATTTTCTTTCCGAGAATGTTTGCCGGGTAGATTGTTAACGGGATAACGAGAATTGATATGATCGCAAGCTGCCAATCGCGGTAGAAGATAACTCCAAGGAGAGAAACAAGGCCGATAGAGTCTCTGAAAACGCCCGATACGATGTCTCCGACGCCGTTCTGCATCGTGCCGACATCATTGACGATTCGTGACATTAATGATCCGGTCTGGTTGCGATAAAAAAACTTCAGGTCGAGTAGAATATTTTTTCTGAAAATTTCGTTGCGTACGTCCTGGACCGCCAGTTGCGCCGCGGTACCCATGAAGTAGTCATTTATATAGCGGCATACCGCCCGGAAGACAAATAGCAGTATTACCGCTAACGGCAGAAAGGAGAAAACAAACATATCTTTCGTCATGAAAATCTTCTTCAGCAACGGTTCGATCATATAGGCAAAAGCGGCATCAAGGCCCCCCAGGGCCGAAGAGGCCAATGCAGCGAGTACTATACGCCACCAGTAGGGTTTCATGTACAGCATGAGTCTTTTAAATACAGGCATTAATAACGTCCTTATGAGTTTGATTTAAAAGTGGTGACTGGTTGTCACGGGAGCAAAATCGGGATGCCCTCAATCACTGGATAATCCCTGTTGCAGGGGAAGCAGTGCAGAGATGAACCATCTTTGCTCTGAGTCAATTCCCCCTTGCAGATCGGGCACGCGAGTAATTGTACTAATTCAGGTGTCAGCATAATAACCGGATCTAAAAATTTGGTTTGCTAATATGCCATAAAAGACATCACTTTTGAAGCAAATTACACACCTTGGTGCTGAAATCTCTCCAGTTTCAGGTTGACGATGCTTTGATATGAATGATATTTACACGCGTCAGAGAAATTATCCGGTATAGTGGGCGTGTCGAATAACTCACTTTTTATCAGTGTTGTCCGGTTTGGTTCTTGCTTACGTCGCATAGCGACAGATTGATGGTAGACGGGGAATTTATTCCCCGGAAATGGCAGACAGATTTCACATCGTCACGTAC
>VFJW01000114.1 GCA_009885845.1 Geobacter sp. | reverse complement strand
GTACGTGACGATGTGAAATCTGTCTGCCATTTCCGGGGAATAAATTCCCCGTCTACCATCAATCTGTCGCTATGCGACGTAAGCAAGAACCAAACCGGACAACACTGATTTTAACAGGTTCTTCAGACATCACCGTTATCTGAAGAAACCATTACTTTATCAGCTGGTTCAACTCGAAAATCGGCAGCAGTACCGCCAGGACCACGATGCCGACCGCTACCCCCATTGCCAGAACCAGCAGCGGTTCCATCAGTCCCATCAGGCGGGTCAGGCGGGCACTGAACTCGCGCTCATAGGCGACTCCGGCCTTTACCAGCATGCCTTCCAGATTGCCGCTCTTCTCTCCGACGCCCACCAGATGCACCAGAAGGGGCGGGAAAAGTGGACTTTTCTTCAAACTTCCCGAGAGGGCACCTCCCTGGGCGACCTCTTCCATCACGTTGCGCAGGCAGGTGCGGTAGACCCGATTGACCACAACTTCGCCGGTGATTTCCAATGCCCGCATGATCGGCACTCCGCTGGAAAGCAGCAGTCCCAGAACCCGGGCGAAGCGTGAAAGAATAAGGCGCTGCAGCATCCCTCCGGCCATCGGGAGTCGCAGCAGCAGGGCGTCACGTTTCAGGCGCAGATCGTCGCGTTTCATGGCTTTACGATACAGGGGGACGGAGGCGATGATCAGGGCGGTAGGGAGCCACCAGTATCCCTGCAGAAAATGACTGACTTTAATCAGGATGATTGTAATTAGCGGCAGGGCAGCTTTGCTGTCCTCAAAAATAGTCACGATGCGGGGGATGACAACAGTCAGCAGGAAGAGCATGACACCGCCTCCTACCAGAATCATCAGGATTGGATATGCCAGGGCCGAGGTAACTTTGCTCCGCACCTGCTCCTGCTCCTCCAGAAAATCGGCCAGTCGTTCCAGCACGGCATCAAGAGCACCGCCGGCCTCACCGGCAGCTACCATGCTGACATAGCTTTCGCCGAAGATGTCCGGTTCGGCGGCAAGCGCCCGCGAAAGAGAAGCGCCTTCGGCGATGCGCTCTTTTACCCGGACGAGAGCCTGACGAAGGAGCCCGCTTTCCTCCTGTTCACAGAGCGATCCCATCGCTTCGAACAGCGGTACAGATGACGCAACCAGTGTGGCAAGGCGGCGGGTAAAAAGCGACAGTTCTTCGGCAGGAACACCACGGCGAAACGAGAACGATCCGGAGCGGCCTCCGGAAACCCCCTCTTCCACCACCTCCCGCGGCAACAATCCCCTGCTTTTAAGCTGCTGCATTGCCTGCCGTTCGGAATCGGCCTCTAATGTGCCGGAGGTCGATGAACCGGTAGCGGTGTAGGCTTTATAGCGGAACGTCGGCATAATCGTCCTGAGTAACGCGCAAAACCTCTTCAATGGTGGTAATTCCTGCAGCGGCCCGGGCAATACCGTCATCGCGCAAGGTCTTCATTCCGTGTGCCACCGCATATTCCTTGATCTCGCCGGCGTGTGAACGGCGAATAATCATGGAGCAGAGTTCCTGGTCAATCGGCATGATTTCATAGATGGCGGTTCGCCCGAGAGTGCCGAGGCCGAAGCAGGCATCACAGCCGCGCCCGCGATACAATATTTCCGGAAGAACTATTCCGGGAAACTGCTCTGCCGGCCGGTATTCTTCGCGGCAGCGGGGGCAGATTACCCGTACCAGACGCTGGGCAACAACGGCTGACAGAGAGGAGGCGATCATGAATGGCTCGATGCCCATATCCACCAGGCGGGTAACCGCAGTGGCGGCATCATTTGTATGCAGGGTTGAAAGCACCAGATGTCCGGTCAGACTTGCCTGGATGGCAATTTCGGCAGTTTCAGCATCGCGGATTTCGCCGACCATAATAATGTCCGGATCCTGGCGCAGAATTGAACGGAGTCCACTTGCAAAAGTCAGATCAATTTTAGGGTTGACCTGAATCTGGCCGATCCCCTTGATCTGGTATTCGATCGGGTCTTCAATGGTAATGATGTTCTTTTCGCTGGAATTAACCCGATTCAGCGCTGCGTACAGCGTCGTTGATTTTCCGCTGCCGGTTGGACCGGTAACGAGGATTATGCCGCTCGTCCGGTTCAGCATCCGTTCCAGTGTGCGTACACCCTGTTCTCCAAGCCCGATATCGGCCAGAGAGAGGATGCCTTTCTTTTTGTCAAGCAGACGTAATACGGCACGCTCGCCATAGTGGGTCGGGATAATCGAGACGCGGATATCAACATCCCGACCGGCTACCAGTACGCGAATGCGGCCGTCCTGCGGCAGACGTTTTTCAGCGATATTGAGACCGGCCATGATTTTAATGCGCGAAATGAGGGCATCCTGAATTATCTTGGGAGGGGAGAGCTTTTCGTAGAGGATGCCATCGATACGGAAGCGGACGAGAAGGTCTCGCTCGTAAGGTTCGACATGAACGTCACTGACCCGTTCCTTTACCGCTTCGGAAAGAATCGAGTTCAGGAGGCGGATAACCGGGGCTTCATCAGACAGATCAAGCAGATCGGTGGGGTTGTTCAATTCAGTAGCTATTGTTGAGAGGTCTTCCCCCTGTAACTCCTGCAGAACTTCTCGAGCCGTTCCGAATACTCCCGCGTATAGGTGGTTAATAGCATCGGCCAGGAGTGGGGCCGGTACCAGCACTGCTTCGATCGGTTTGCCGTAGAGCTGGCGAAGTTCGTCAAGCAGGAGCAGGCCGGAGGCACTGGATATGGCAACTCTGATAACTCCGTCAACTTCATTAAGCGGCAGAATGTAGTTGGCTCGTGCAAACGTCAGCGGCAGACGACTCAGTAGTGCGGAATCGACATCACCGGTCGAGATTTCAAGCAGACTGTTTATTCCCAGTCTGTCGGCGATACCTTCGAGTTCATCAGGTATAATCTCATTACCCATGCTCATTTGTCGGATATCTCTTTTTGAACGTCAAGGGGTTCTTTCGCTTTTGCTGTTACCCCGAACAAGTAACGCTGTTTTTGCGTCAACTCAGCAAGGTCAGCAGCATCCTTGACAATGTGCGGAGTCAGCATGATCATCAGATTGACTTTTTTTCGAGTTTTTGACTTTGTCTTAAACAACCAGCCAAGGAGTGGAATGTCGCCAAGTAACGGCACCTTACTGATAATTTCCTGTTCCTGGTCAGAGATAAGCCCGCCAATAACAATGGTTTCATTGTCTTTTACCACGATGCTGGTTTTAGCAGAGCGCTTGGTTGTACTGCGGTCCGTGAGACCTGCGCCGACGGTTACAACTTCCTTGACTGCTGAAATTTCCTGATTAATATCCATACGGATATAATCGCCTTCGCTGATCTGAGGCTTTATTTTGAGGTTTATGCCGACATCTTTCCGCTCTGTAGAAGACGTCTGAATACCTGATGAAACGGTTGACTGCCCGCCAAACGGAATGTTCTCTCCGACAAATATTTCAGCTTCCTTATTGTCAGACGTCAAAATATTCGGTGTTGAAAGCACGTTAAGCAACCCATTGGTATCTAATGCCTTAAGTATTGCTGTTATATTGAGCGGGCTGGCGCTCACGCCGGGGGTTAACGCACCTCCTGCCGCGAGAAGAGAGCCGACTGTGCCGAGTGCGCCGAGCGGGTCATACACTCCTGCCAGGGTGAGGTTGCTGTTTGGTGATCCACCTCCGACCAAACCGGTTTGCAACCCCAGGTCGCTCGATTTATCAAGAGATACTTCGGCAATCAATACCTGCACAAAAACCTGTTTACTGCGGCGGTCCAGCTTTTTAATTACCTGGATGAGGTTGTTATAGTCATTCGGGGAAGCCATAATTACGAGCGAATTTGACGCTTTGTCAGGGGTAATGGTAACCTTGCCGCTTTCAAACGGAGATGCTTGGGGCGCGCCGGCGCCAACCGGGGATGTTGGCTGAACGGAAATGCCTTTGACGACGCCATCAAGAACTTTTGCCATCTCCGTCGCATCGGTGTTTTCGAGATAATAAACGTTGACCTTGCTGCTCGCTTCGGGAGGGGTGACGTCCAGTTTGGCGACCAGCTCGCGAACTGCTTTCTTGGTTGTTTCATTGCCGGATATCAGCAGGGCATTCAGACGCTGATCCGCTTGAACGTTGGCCGTGTTACTATTTCCAGGAGAAGCAGGCTGCCCTGACGACTTACCCTCTGAGTTGCTCAGCCAGAGACGAATGGTAGTTGCGGTACTTTCAGCTGATGCGTTTTTGAGATAGATTATTTCGAAACCTTCTCGAACGCGTTCGGTGTCTATTGTCTGCAGGATGCCGTGCAGCTTGCGAATGTTGATAGACGAATCAACCATCAAGAGCAGATTGCCCGGGCCGAATGCCGAAAGGTGACCATCTTTTGAAATCATCGGCTGCAGAAAGGCTAACGCTTCCTGGGCGGTGATATATTCGAGCTTGGTGACCTGAGCAACATAACTTTCATTGACCGGCAGGGCCTCTCCCGCCGGAAACAGGGTAAAACCGGATTGCCTGGCACCGGCTGAAGGGACGATCTTGGCGACTTTGCCGCTCTGGACGACAGTGAACCCCTTCAGTTCCAGAACGGAGGTAAAAACATTATATGCCTCTTCGATTGAGAGCTTGGAGGGGGAATAAACCGAGATCTTCCCTTTGACCCGATCATCGAGAATAAAATTTTTGCCGGTCAGGTCACTGATGAACTTCACCATGGTGGAAATATCAACTTCGTTAAAATTCAACACAACCCCTTTATTGGTAGCGGCCAGAGTCGGTGAAGTAAAGAGCGTTCCCGTCAGAACAAATGTACAAAATATGCGTAGTAAATAGCGTTTCAAGTGTGCCTCCAGATTTCCCCCCTCCAACCTCCCCCCGCTGGGTGGAGGCTATTATTCCCTCCCCCAGCGGGGGAGGGTTAGGGAGGGGGAACGTTATCTTATATCGTAATTGAACGTCTGCGGCTGTCCGTCGCGAACAATGTCCAGTTTTAGGCGGCTCTGTCCTTTAAGGGCGATAAAGGACTGAAGTGCCTTGTCGGGTGAATCCATCGGAAAATCGTTCAGACGCAACAGAACATCACCATTTTTAATGCCGATCATTGCAAATACGCCATTCGGCTTGACCTCCGAGGCCCGAAAGCCCTCAACCTTGCCGTCTTTCTGACTGGGGAGCAGGCGGGCATCACTCATCGCCTGGGCTGGATTATCCAGGGCGGCATTGAGAGCCCGTTGATCTATCGCGTAACTTCCTGCACCCGTATTGGCCACTGCTGCGATCGTATTCGATGCACCTGATGGAGGATGGTTTGTTTGTGGTGATGCAGGCGGCGTCATGGGAGTCAGCAGTTCGACTTTTTTATTGTTGATGACGATAAAGGCGCTTTCCTTGCGGACTTCCGCCAGGCGACCGGCATCAAAGACCATATCCCCCAGCCGGAACACCCGTTCTTCCTGTTTTGTCGTATGCCGAACGAGGGCAAATGTTTCACGGAATGATCCGACGACGGTGCCGAGCAGCATCAGATCCGCCGGCGCTGTTACCGGAGCGGCCTGGATTGCCGCAGAGGCATTTGTGATCGGCGAAAGCGAACCCTGGGTTGCCTTGCCGAACAGCCCGTTCGTCAGGATCGGTGCATAGAAAGAAAGATCTTCCACTCGCGGTTGAGCTGGCAGAGAGGTGGTGACCGGAGCACCTCCTTTCGGCTGAAAGCTGGTCCCAAGTCTCGAAGACAGGCCTTCCGTGGCGATTCCCGCAAGAATGGCAATGATTACGATCCCGAGAAAATAATTTATAATAGTAACGGGTTGCGGCATAAAACCTTTTTAAATACAATTTTGAATTTTGAATTTAATCCAAAATCCAGCATTCAAAATTCAAAATTGATTCTCTATCTCCCCGCTGAATACTTCTACCGCCGGACCGGTCATATAGATGCAGCCGTCTTCTGCCCATTCCATTTCAAGATCACCGCCGGACAGGTGATTGAGGATTTTTTTCTCAGTCAGGCCGTTCAGCACACAGGCTGCGGTGACGGCACTGGAGCCGGTTCCGCAGGCCAGCGTTTCACCGGCCCCCCGCTCCCAGGTGCGCTGACGAATCTCCGTGCGGGAAATGATCTGAATGAATTCAACGTTGGTTCGCCGCGGGAACAGCGGATTGTTTTCAATAAGTGGCCCGTAGGTTGCTACCGGGAAATTGGTAACGTCATCAACAAAGATGACACAATGCGGATTGCCCATTGAGGCACAGGTGATTTTAAAGGTTTTATCGAGAACGATCAGTTCTTCCGAGACTACCTGAGCGCCCGGATCACCGGTCATCGGGATTTCAGCCCGCGTCAGGCGTGGCGGTCCCATATTGACCCGAACCTTCACTATTTTACCATCAGCGCCAGGAACAAGCTGCAGCGTCAGAATGCCGGCGCCGGTCTCGGCAGTGATTTCTGTTTTTGTCACAATACCGTGATCATAGGCATATTTGGCGACACAGCGGATACCATTGCCGCACATTTCCGATTCCGAGCCATCGGAGTTGAACATCCGCATCCTCACATCAGCAATTTCTGACGGCATAATCAGAATCAGGCCATCGGAGCCGATGCCGAAGTTGCGGTTTGAAACCTGTATCGCCGTACGTTGCGGGTCGCTGACCGTCTCTTCAAAGCAGTTCACATACACGTAGTCATTTCCTGCGCCCTGCATCTTGGTAAATTTCATCGTTTTACATCCCCTTACTGGTTAAAATCGACTATACAACATAGCAAAAATAGAGCGCGGCAACAAGCAGTTTAATCTTCTTTCCCGAGTGAAGCCGCGACCATTGCCAAGTCCCTGTCGAACAGTTATACTCATACTCCGTTGCAGCAATCTCTTCCGAGGAATAATTACATGATCAAGTCATTTCAGGGCATTCACCCCGTCATCGCTCCGACCGCCTTTATTGCCGAAACCGCCGTAATCATCGGGGACGTTGAAATTGGCGAGCAATCCAGTGTCTGGTACAACTGCGTTGTTCGCGGTGACGTCAACCATATTCGTATCGGTGCTCGCAGCAACGTACAGGATCTCTCGATGCTGCATGTCACCCACAAAAAACATGCCGCCGATCCCGGAGCACCGCTGATTATCGGTGATGACGTCACCATCGGACACAGCGTGACGCTGCACGGCTGTACTCTGCAGAACGGCTGTTTCATCGGCATGCAGTCCATGGTGATGGATCATGCCGTGGTTGGTGAAGGCGCTCTGATCGGAGCCCGGGCGTTGGTGACGGAGGGAACGGTCATTCCTCCCCGCACTCTCTGGGTTGGTGCTCCGGCCAGATACAAACGCGACCTGACGGCCGATGAAGTGGCATGGCTGAAAAAATCACCCGGCAACTACGTCAAATACTCGCTGCAGTACCTTAATGACTAGTGAGGTGACATGAACTGGCTCTCCCATATCGGCAAGCAGGCCTCGCGCCTCGCCTCTCTGGAGCTGTTCCGCTATATCGGTCCCGGCTTCTTTGTCACGGTCGGGTTCATCGACCCCGGTAACTGGGTCACCAACGTTGCCGCCGGATCCCAGTTTGGCTACAAACTGCTCTGGGTAGTCACGCTCTCCACGATCATTCTTATTGTTGTCCAGCACAATGCCGCCCACCTCGGAATCGTCACTGGCCTCTGTCTTTCCGAAGCCGCTTCGAAATACTTCAAGCCCTGGTTGCGGATCCTCATGCTCGGAAGTGCCATGATGGCTTGCGTTGCCACTGCGCTGGCAGAACTATTGGGGGCGGCCATCGGCCTCAATATGCTGACCGGCCTGCCGTTGATAATAGGTGCCATTTGCTCGGCGCTGTTCTCAGCCTGGATGCTCTTCTCAAAAAACTATCAACGGCTGGAAAAATGGATCATGGGCTTTGTCTCGCTGATCGGGATGGCGTTTGTTTTCGAGATCTGGCTGGCCGACGTTGCATGGATTCAAACCTTTACCGGTTGGGTGACACCGACCTTTCCCATCGGGGCGCTGCCGATCATCATGGGAGTATTGGGTGCCGTCGTTATGCCCCATAATATTTTCCTGCACTCCGAAGTGATTCAGAGCCGCCAGTGGAACGCACAGGGTGATGACGTGATCAAGAAGCAGCTGAAATACGAATTCATGGACACGCTGACCGGAATGGGGGTCGGGTGGGCAATCAACAGCGCCATGATCATTATGGCCGCCGCGGTGTTCTATAAAAACGGGATCGTTGTAAACGAACTGCCGCAAGTAACCGTGACTCTGGAACCGATCTTCGGTAAAGCTTCAGCCGTAGTCTTTGCGCTGGGACTGCTCTTTGCAGGGCTTTCATCGTCCGTTACCGCCGCAATGGCCGGAGGCAGCGTTTTTGCCGGTATCTTTATTGAGCCCTTCGACATCAACGACCCGCATTCCCGCATCGGGTTGTCGATAACGCTGCTGGGGGCGCTGGCAGCCATCATGCTGCTGTCTGATCCATTCAAGGGAATTCTCTGGAGTCAGGTCGCCCTCTCCCTGCAGCTCCCGCTGACTATTGTCCCGCTGATCCTTCTGACGTCTTCGAAAAAAGTCATGGGCGAATATGCCAACAGGCCTTACGGAGCGATCGTCCTCTGGACAGTGGGGTTAATTGTTATCGGGCTGAATATCGCTCTGCTGGTCGATATGGCGCGTTAACGCTGGCTTTTTTCTGATCCCGAAAACCACCTTGCCTGCATGATTCGATTCTGCTATTTATCACGTAAATTTTTAAGAAGGTAGACCGGTATGAAAATCACTATTCTGGGGTGCGGGACATCCACCGGAGTACCAATGGTAGGTTGTGACTGCCCGGTCTGCGCTTCAGATAACCCGCGGGACAGCCGCACTCGCGCTTCTCTTCTTGTCTGCTATAATGATCATACCGTCCTGGTCGATACGTCCACTGATTTGAGAGAGCAGGCGCTGCGGCATGCTATCCGGCGCATTGACGCCGTGCTTTTCAGCCATGCTCACGCAGATCATGTCAATGGCATCGATGACTTGCGCGGGTTTCATTTTATCCACAAAGAAATTATTCCCTGCTTTGCATCACGGGAAACAATTGAAACACTGCAGAGCGGCTTCAGTTACATATTTAATGAGCATGAAGGTTCCGGATACACACCATTACTCGCTGCTCACGAGATAAATTCACCTTTTGAGCTGTTCGGACAGTCGATCATTCCGATACCGCTGCAGCATGGCTTGACGTCGTCGCTTGGTTACCGGATCGGGAATTTTGCCTATTTGACCGACTGCAGTGCGATTCCGGACACCTCGTTTGAACTGCTGCAGGGGCTTGAACTGTTGGTGATTGACGGCCTGCGTTGGGCTGAACATCCGTTTCATTTCAATATTTCAGGAGCAATTGCAGCAGCCCGTCAGCTTAACGCACCCCGAACAGTTCTCACCCATCTTACCCATCAGATCGCATATTCTGAAAGGGTTAAACTTCCGTTCGGGATTGAATTGGCTTATGATGGCATGGAGTTTTATCTGCAGTAATCCTTGTTTTACCAGTACCGATGGAATCAGAGTGAGGAGAAAGGGATGCATAAGGACATTCGGCTTCATGGAATGATGGGGGAACAGACAGAATATTTTGTCATGGTAGTCGGCAACGATGCCTACCAGCGCTATTTTTTCAATATTGTTCAGGAAGAGGATCAACTGCGTATATTCTCTCCCGGCAACGAAATGATCATTTCCCCTGAGGGGATCAGCTATCAGGGAAACGGAGGCAATTTCTGTGAATATATGTTCGGAGTTGATCAGCCTTCATCCGATCTCATCAAACCGGAAATCATCAACCGTCTGGTTATGTACGGTGCCCGCTCTGCCGGCGACGGAGCTGTCCGTTTCAGTGACCGAACATCGGGCTCGGAAACGTATGACACTATCTTTTTCGAAGGGAATGCCGTCTGTAATTATTTTTACTTCGTTCACTCCAATCTGCTTTCCCGTAAATTAAAAAGCCAGCAGGAAGAGCTGGTTAAAAGGATCGGAAAGACCATCAAACGCTCAAATGCCATCGGTGAAGAGCGTGACGACATTATTATTTCCGAGCTCTTCCCGCTATTAAACGATGAATCTTCCCAGCTGTTTGTGGTCAAGCTGATCAACCGCCACCATCGTGAATATCGTGACCTGTTTCGAAGTTTTTATTTCAAGAACAAGAAAATTTCCGACGAGGATTTCGGGCGACTGGTAGCGCTCGCTTCGACGTATAACATTGACCGATATCAGCAGGAACGTATCAGAATAGATGCCATGTACCGCAGTCCGGCCAACAAGCGGATTGTTGACGAATACCGGAATATCCTGCTGACCTGTAATTCAAAGGGGGAGATAAGCAACCTTGACAATGCCCGCCTGACACGTCTGAAAACATTGTCGGTGCGCAATAAAATTCCCGGGGCCCTTTTTTATACTCTTGATGAAATGTTGAAAAAGGGGCGAAATCTCAAAAAAGATCAGGAACCTGATTATATCGCAGTAACCCGCGAAATACTTGAAGGGATTTTTTTCCGGGAGATAGAGATTGAGAGTCGTATCGACCGGAATGATATGCTCAAGCTGATCCAGGGGAAGAAAAAAGCGATGGAGAACCGCGATCATTCTTACGATCAGCTGATGCTTGATGCCAGCAAGCAGTGTGACGAAAAAATCCGGGATGACGCCGATTCCTCGCTCCTGGATGGCTTCTCCTACGTCATTACCTATCTGGACCGGTTTGACACCGTTTCAAATCTTATCAGCCAACTGGCTTTCATGGAAAACGTCCGGGTCAATGAAGAGATGCTGCGTGGTCTGTTAGAGCATAAAGCCGCCTTTGATAACCTGCATGAAGACTGTTTTCAGGAATTGTTTATCAGGGAACTCTTTACCAACGCCTATCTCGGCAATTTCGGCCGTCGCAAAGTAAAAACCCTTATAGAAGGTCTTATGGCTATTGAAGCACACGTGTCGACAATCGAAGAACTACATCTCCAATTGACCGGTATCGATCAGGAAGAGCGAATTGCGATTGTTCTTCTTGAGCATGTGCGCGACCGGATCAGAAATTTCTACTCCAAGTTTACCACCAAAGCCGATCAGGAAGCGTTGCGCCGCGAAGTGATCGAGGAATTGAGAACAAAGAAAAAAATCACCGGAGACATACCGGATCATCTGTTTTCCGAAACAGTCTTTACTATCAAGAAAGAGGCTATGTACCTGCATTCGCTGCTGCCGCAAATCATTGCGGAGCGTAATGTGAGACTGCGGGAGGATTTTCTTGAGAACTCGGGGCTTGACCGGTTCTATGTTGAAGAGCTCGAACGTGAATATTTTGAGAAAAACGGGTTGGACTTTGAAGAACTGTACCAGATCAGGAAAGGGCTCAGCTGATATCATGGCGAAAACATCCCGTTTCAAAGAGTTTCAGGCTGAAATTACGGCATATGGCAAAGAAAATCTTGGAGAGCTTTTGTACGCGCTCGCTGAAAACACCACACAGTTGTCGGGGTGTGAACAGGTGCGCATTTACCTGGAGGATCTAACACGGGGAACACTTACCTGTGTGTATGCCACCGGACCGTTCGGTAAAGAGCTTATCGAGACAACCTTTCCGATCGTCTCAAAGGGGGTTGTCGTTTCCAACGTGTTTGTCAACCAGCATCCGGAGGATTTCAAGCTCTCCGGAGCAGACACGGGTTCCCCTGACCACGAATGTGCGGTGCGCTTCAGATTCCGCTCCAGCTATGTTATGCCGATCGTCAGCATCGGGAAATCGATTGGAGTTCTCTGTATTGACCAGAACCACCCCGGCGAAGTGCTGAGCATTCATGCAAAAACAGAGCTGACAGAGCTGTCTGCTATTATTGCCGATCATCTTGACCAGGCCAGAATATATCACCAACAGGTTCGTCTGGCACGACGGCTTGAAGAGTTCAAGGCTCGTGAAGCGGCAGGAATGATGGTCAGGTCCGCCGTTAAACTTATAGAGAAGGTTTCTCTTGCGGCTGTGTTGGTGCCGAGTCATCAAGAGGGTGTTTCGGGCGCTCTGGAAAATCTTGCCAGCTACTCTGCCGATGAAAATCTCAAAAAAACATATGACCAGCTTGGCGCACTCGATCTTCGCAAGGGGATGTCCCTGATTTCCAACTATATTAACGATCAGGGACTGATAACTGATGACCGTTTGTTAAAACCGCTTTTTATTTCCGATCTGACGCAGCACAACCTGCAGAAGCGGGCGCTGACAGAATCAATGGAACTCCGTTCACTGTACGTTGTCCCTCGCTTTAATCCGGAAACGCGTCGCATAATCTGTCTGCTTAATTACTATTCCCATGATTTGTACCAATTCAGCGATTTTGAGATGGGACTGCTGCAGACTCATGCCGAAATGGTTGAGAAAATCATCAGTGAAGTTGGCGGGGAGCACCTTGAAATCCGTGTACTTTCGGAAATCAGTGATCTGCTCAATGAGCGGACTGAAAGTCTGCAGCCCTTTTTAACCCGTGTTCTATCAAAAGCAACGGAGTTGATTGGGGCTGATACCGGCAGTATTGCTGTTGTTGCTGAGAGAGACGGCAAAAAATGGCTGGTGGTAGAGGACGAGAACGGTGCAATTATTGGTGCCAAGAACAAGGAATGGCTGAAAAAATACATTCCGCCGCTTATGATTGGCGGCACTGATCTTTCAAAAGAAGAGAGAAGTCTGACAGGATACGTCGCTTTTGTCAAACAGCCTAAAATTACTGCCCGTGTTGAATCTGAGCTTCAGGGTGATGGCTTCCATCGTTCCATGAGTGCTCTTCTGAAGAGTGAAATTGCGGTGCCGGTCATCTGTGATGGTGAAGTCATTGCTGTAATCTGCCTCAATTCGCTGCAGTACGATTATTTCCGTGAAGAGCATCGCCGCATTCTTCAGATTATCGGCTCCCTGACAGCACGGCATATATCTGATCTGCAACGTATTGAGCGTCTGCAGGGCGAGGTAAACCGGCTTACAACCGATGTCGCCTACAAGGATCCGCACGTATCTTCGTATCGGCTGGGCAATATCATCGGCAATAGCCGGAAATCTCAAGAGGTCGTTGATTTTATCAATACCGTCTCGCCGCCGCTCTTTAATCGAATCGTCTTCTGGTCCCGCAATATTCTTCAGGAGGCGACCATCGGCCTCCCGTCAATTTTAGTCACCGGCCAGACCGGTTCCGGGAAAGAATTTTTTTTCAATAACCTCTACAATAAGCTTAATGAGCTGTATCGACGTGATATCAATGCCAACAGGGAATTGCCGGTCAAGAAAACAAATATCGCCGCATATTCGGGCGATTTGACTTATTCAGAGCTGTTTGGCCACAAAAAAGGAGCATTTACCGGCGCATATACCGATCGGCGCGGGATTCTGGAAGAGAACATCGGCGGCATCGTCTTTCTGGATGAAATCGGCGATGCCGATCCCAAGACCCAGGTGCAACTGCTTCGTTTTCTGGATAACGGCGGTTTCATGCGCCTCGGTGAAAATGCCGAGCGCTACAGCAGAGTTCTGCTGGTTGCGGCAACCAACAAGAATCTGGCCGACGAAATTGCTGCCGGACGTTTTCGTGAAGATCTGTATCACCGTCTTTCCGAGCTTTCGATCCGCTTGCCGTCACTGAACGAGCGGCGCGAGGATATACCGGATCTGTCGGTTCACTTTCTCGGCAAACTCTACCGCACGTACCGGGCCGAGAATGATACCGGCGAGTCCCCCCCCTATCTGGCCAAAGAGGCCAAAGATATTCTCATGCACCACAATTACAAAGGCAATATCCGTGAACTGCGCAGTATTCTCTTGCGCGCACTTTTTTTCCGGCGGAAAAGCGTCATCACCGGTGAAGCAATCTCTGAGGCAATAGTAGGCACCGGGCGTCTTGAGGCGCTCACCGTGTGTAGTGTCACTCATGGTCTTGGCCAGCGGCGTGCTGATGAAATAATTGATAAAATTACCGCAGGAGGAGATTTCTGGTCTGATCTGTATGAACCCTTCTCACGCAACGATATCTCGCGGGAAACGGTGCGGCTGGTTATTGAAAAGGCGCGGGGCACGGCGGGTAAAACCATGCCGGCGGTGGCACGGTATCTGAGGGCTCTTTCTGACGGGGCGGAGAAGGAAGATAAACAACGGCAGTTGTTTCGATTCAAGAACTTCCTGTATAAGACAGTGAAGATCGGGTAGGCCTACTGATCTTAGCGTACTGAAAGATGCTAGTTTTCCTCTTCGCCGACAATATGTCACTTTACTCCGTTTTTGAGGTTCTCCATCTGATTGTGCTGGAACCTGACGCAGCCGATTATCTGCGGACCCCTTTTCTATATGCCCTCCCGAAAGTCGTGATGATCATTCCCGCAAGACCGGCCCACATGCTCGTTAGCACAATCAGCTTGCCGGGTTCATGCCGTACAGACATTCCAACCCAATAACGCACTTCTCTGGCCGCCAGTTGAAATTCATCAAAGACAACAATTTCGTTCAGAGTTTTTTGGGCAACAAAAATAGGCTTTTCGATGTGCTGTTTATTATTATCAGGCAACCGGTATACCCTAAACTCGACATCACCGCTCCGTTCATCAAGTTTTGACTGTGAAAAGCTCACCTGTAGAGCGATCCTTGGCTGCTCCGGTTCAGGCGGAAAATTAGACGGAGATGCGACGATCTTAGCGCCATCCTTGTAACCAGAGACATAGATAAAACTTTTGTCAGACTGCTGAACACTCTGGAGTGGTATAAATCCGCCGTACAATTCGTTGCCCGCTTTATCCCCCAGAATCACCAGCAAAGAGTGCCCCTCCCGGTCGTTGAAATAATCAACACCATGTTGGCTCAACTTATGGGTAATGTAGACAACCCCTTTTTTTTTATTCCCCTGCTCTCCAACCTCAATCTCGTAGGCAGCGCGCTTATCATCATTGTCAACCTTGTAGTCGGAATGCATCCTGATGAGGGATGTCTCCCCCTTCAAACGAGAAAACGAAAAAAAACGGCCATATTCATAACTATCATAACTTTTCGGATTGCCGCTAACCAGCGACTCTCCTTCGGTCAGGCGGATATTCCCACGAAAATAGAACAGGCTGTTATAAACAATTCCGAGAAACATTAGCACGAAGCTGATATGAAACAGAATCATGCCGAATGAAATAACCGTGACCCTGCGCCCCCAGATCCTGCCAAAGAAGCAGCAGACAACATTGATAACAAGCAGTACCAGCAGTCCGTTGAACCAGAGCGTACTAAAAATAACCCGCCCTGCGTCAACGCCACGCCATACGGTGACCCCAAACAGACAGCAGCAGAGAATGACAATAAGCAGCGCCATGGCAAGCTTGGCAGATGCAAAAAAAATATATATTTTTCTGGGGATTTTATGGATCGGATGATAACGTGGTTCAACCGGGTAGGATTCACTTTCGGTTTCGACTTCGGCTTCAGATGATTTATGATCTGTTTTCATAAGTTCCCATTATTCATATGCAACTGCATCATAAAGGCTCCACCATCCAGACCAGCTTGTTGCCATCCTTGACGCCATATCCAACTGAATTGCCGGTGGCAGTAAACACAGGCTGAAGCACCTGCTCGTAGGAAGGGTGCTGCCTGATAATCCTGCCATATTTGGCATCCGCTGTTACCACAAAGCGCTGGCTGTCCTTGCGGGCGCGATACACCACATATCTACCGTCAGGGCTGAACAGCGGTTCGATAACCCGGTCAAATGCCGGCCCCTCCGTGCCATTCACAACAATAAACCAGTTGTTACCATTTCTTGCCGCATAGGCATAGCTACCATCTTTGCTATAGGTCAGGTTTGCCGCTTCATCGTAGATTTTTCCTTTCTCTTTACTGTGAGTAAATGCGTGATGCAGAGAAATACGATTATGCAAAGCAAGTAAAATGCCTACCCCTTTTTTGTCAGGACGGATCACCGGCAATTCAGGAGCGCGCCCGGCAGGAAGCGGCTCTACTCTGTTATCAAGTACTATCAGGCGGGTACTGCCTTTTAGAGCACAGTATGACATCGACATTCCATCATCACTGAGCGTCAGCTGTTCTATCACATCATAGAGCGGGCCCTCATGTACAGCATCTGGCTTGGCAATATTAAAATCGATGGTGCGAAATTTATCAGCGACTACCTGCACCGCAGCTATTCTGGTCTTGTCTCTATCGGTTGTAAATAGCTGATCCCCGATGAATCCCTTGACACTCTGCATGCCGAACGCCAGATCACTGACGATCAATCGCATATTGCTGTTGGAAGCTGCCGTTTCAACATAGGCGATCAAGGTCGAATCAGAACTGAATTCCGGCGTGGTGTAACTCGCCGTCGTCCCAGCGTTTTGCGTTTTGTCCACGACAACGTACCATTTTGCACCTTCCTGCGCCTGATATGCAACGTGTTGGCCGTCAGGACTGAATATAGGCGATAGCACCGTGTCGTAAGGTTCCCCCTCCTTGCCATCGACAACCATGCGCCATTTACCATCCGCAAGCGCTCCGTAGGCTATGCGCCGACCGTCAGAACTGAACACTATTGTACCGACCGAAGAATATTCCTTGCCCCTGCTCTGGTTATGCACAACGTAAAATGTGTTGCCCTTACCGGCTACATAAGCAACTCCACGTCCTGATTCGCTGAATACCACCTGAAAAGAGGCCGATTGGTCCTGTGACGCAGGATCTGTTGCATGACCGGGGATTACCTGAGGAGGTTTAACACCGTCAGCGATCGTCGCCAAAATAGTGGTCTCAGATGCGACAGTCCCACCGGATTGTCGTGCGACTCCGGTTTTCTCCTGTTCCTTGGTGCAGCTGGCAACAACAGACAAAAACAGGATAATCACAAGGAATACGATACTTTGGGACACTGCTGACAGACTCTTCACGTACATGTCACTCCATTTTCTGATTTATGAGTCCTCTTTTATGAGATCACGTACCATTAACAAAAGTAGCCCTGCCTTCTCAGGCAGGGCGGGTAAATAGTCGAGTCACATTTTTGCTTATTAATATGTGCCGCCTGCTGTGTAAGTACGATTAGAACCGTCACCAACCTGACCACCGCTACCACCAGAAGGACAAGTTCCCGCTCCGCAGGTAGCACTGCCGGTGGTAAACTCGGTGGCCCTGAACGGTCTGTGATAGGCAGTGCCGCTCCAGGCTCTGATGAACGCATATGGCCGGGAATTTACTGTCGGCCACAAACCGCCACCAACCAATGCGTTATTGCCATGATAATCCTGTGCCCGTACCGGTCGTACCGGAGCCGCAGTTTTGTAACTTCCATGACAGTCTTGACAATTCCGACTCACATTATGACTTGAACCCGTAGCAGCCCACGCTGACCCGGTACCATGGGTGCCTGTTCCGGTATAACCCGTATGACAAGTGCTGCAGAGCGTTGAGACGGCTCCAACGGCATAAATAGTACCACGCAACGTCACGGCATTGCCGTGGGCTGCAACGGTACGCGCCGTCAGCGGAGTTGTAGGAGTATTATGGCAGTCAAAACAGTTGATAACCACACTGGCTGCGGTAGTATGACCAACAGTGCCATTGGCATCCCTTGTTGTCCCGATATTATTATACGGAACTGCGAGTCGGGTCGAATAGGGGAAGTCCCTCGTCCGTGGGCCGAGCACAGGGTGGCGAGAAGAATTCGTTAATGCAAACTGAGTCTTGACATCAACAAGCCCCTGGGTCCCGACAGCGTTGTTCGCTACCGTATAGGTTGCACCCAAAGCTCTGCCGCCAAATGGCATCGCCGCCGTACCGGTGCCGCCGTTATTGGAACGGGCCGTTGTGTTCGTAGCGCCGTTGCTGTCATGGCACGCCAGGCAGAACTTCTGGGTTAAGACGTTTGCTATGTCGGTATTGGATGTGTGGCCGGCAGATGTCCTGGAGCCGGCAGCAAACGACATTGCAAACTTTGTGAAGGTAAACGCACCTCCGGAAACATTTGTAATGGCCGCTTCACCAACACCATCCGGGTCACGCAGATCTATGTTGCCGTCCTTGTGTTTTGTTGCAGACGGTTTCTGGGTTGCGAACTCTCCTTCAAGGTGGCAGACGATACAGTCGGCGTCAGTCACCGCCCCACGACCTGTTTTCTTGTGCCCCCAGGCAAGACCAAACTCTGACATGATCGCATCGCGGGGCGTACCATGGGTTCCCGTTTGAACGGTGGCATGGCAACCGATACACGTTCCGCCAGCGGCATCAATGATACCATTCATGTGCAGGGCAGCATTGGTAAAGCCAGTGCCCGCCGCATTCACGTGATCGTGGCAGGTAATACACCCGGTTACCGTAACACCCGAGTGCGTTGTGGTGGCAGGGGGGTCACCGTGGCAAAGTGCGCAGCCGGTGAGTACCGTTCCCCAGACAGGGCTCTTGTTTGTGCCGCCGGTAAGAGTGGCACCGTGGCAGTAGATAGTGGAGCAAGTTTTGGTTGCGGCGGTCCAGGTTGCGGAAGCGCCGGCCTGGGCTGCGTTGAAGATGACATTATCGACCGCAGGGTTGGTCCCCTTGTTGCCGGGGCCGTGTGAAGCACCGCTGCCTGACCCTGCTCCGTTGTGACAGGTTGAGCATACAATAGCGCCGTGTTTGACGTGACTTCCGACCACATTTGGCCGGGCCGTTCCGTTCGGCGGATTGGCGTGGCAGGAGGTACAGCCGGTGGTAGTCACGGTCGGGTCGGCGGTAGCATGGCAGCCGCGACAGTTCGGGGCTGTTCCTGCTGCTGCTGGATACGCGCCCGTTGCCGAGGCATTATGACATCCGGTACAGGTGGTGAAGGGTGGCGTCGCATGGGTGTAGTACGGCACGGCGTGTCCGCTTGCTGCAGGTTCAAATATCCCGTTGATGTGCAGGGCCGGATTGACAAAGATGGTGACGTAGCTGTTACCGGCCGTGTTGATGTTCGAATGGCAGCTACAGGTGGTCCCGATGGTAGCAGTAGCGGGGAAACCGGCCGGAATGGTAACGGCTGGATGCCCGGATGTGGTCGGCGGCGGAAAACCGTGACAGACTCCGCAGGCAGCGGCGCTGATCGTTGCCGGCAGGTAGTTCGGGTTTATCCAGGTCGGCGCCCGGTTGGTTCCGCTCGTGTCGCCACCAGGCATGCTTGCCCCGTGACAATAGGTGTTTGTGCAGACACCAGTGGCAGCAGTGTAGGTCGGCACGAGTGCGCCACCCCTGGTTGCCAGGGCACTCCAGACAAAGGACGTGGACCCGGTCATGTGAGTAGCTGTGGTAAGCGATACCGTGCCGTGACAGTCCGTGCAGGCGGTGCTGGCAGAAATACCCAGCGTCTGCGAGGTCATATGGTTGGTATGGGCGCCGACCTTGGCATCGGTGTTGATGGTGACCTTGGTCGGGTAAGCGGTGCTGTAGAACGGCACTGCCTGGGTAATTGCCCCGGCCGTAGTGCTGCTGTGGCACTTGCCGCATTGATCGGTGGCTGACCAGAGTGTGCCGCTCCAAGGCAGAGAAGAGCCGGAGCCATGACAAACGAGTGTGGAGCATGTGCCGGTAACCCGTCCGGTCTGGCTGGGAAGGTATCTGTTGTTTGACCCGGCGTAGGCGCCCACCGTTACCTTGATTGCCCTGCCGGCGCTTGTGGCATGGGTATAGGCTGCGGCTCCGGTATAGTTGTTATGGCACGAAGCGCATGCGGAGATGCTATTGCCGAGCGCAGTAATGTGCTTGGGGTGTGCAAGTGTCAGCGGGGTAACCAGGGCTCCGTGGCAGCTTTCACAGGTAGTGCCGGTCGCAGATGTGCCCCAGGCAGGGGTTTTCTTCTCGAAGTGGCAGTTGACGTTGGAGCAGGTGGCGCTGGTCAGGTTGGGTATCGAGGTCATGTTGACAAAGTTACCCCGGTCATACCTGGCCCGCCCGCTTGCTGCCGAGTACCCTTTCAGCTTTACGGCCATGTCGATTATATTATTCTGGTGACCGTAACTGGTTGCGGTCACCGGTGCGTGACAGATGCTGCAGTCGTTGGTTGATGGTGCAGCAGAGAGGTGGTTACTGTGATTACCAAGCATGGCGCTCGACTGGGAACCAAAGCGGGGGTTACCCTTGCGTGCTCCGTCACGTGGAGGCGCACCATGGCAGTAGGTAACGCAGCTGTTGAGGAAACTGGCTGCTTCGGCCGTATAGGCACCAAAAACCAGAGACACCAGTACAGTAAATCCAGCAAGCACCTGCGAGTATCGTATCCTGCTCGCGCTATGTTTCCCCATGGTCGACTCCTTCTCTCGAACTACTGCCATTAAAAAATCTTTCACATCTGACAACGTATGGCGGGAGGTTCGCCCCTCCCGCCGGTCGGTTAATGGGCCGGGTCCCACTTGGGTGTCGCTCCGAAGTGACAACTGCTGTTCGAACAGGTGCCGGTTACGTGCGAAGTTGCATCCAGACGGTTGGAAGTATACTTGAACTGTTTTGCTGCTTCAAGTCTGAACCGCGGGTTGACCGAGACCTTGATGTTTTTGCTCGGGTTAAAGGCAACCGGGCTCGTTACGTGGTCATTAATGTTGTGACACTTCGTGCAGTTGCTGAAGCCTTCGCCAACCTTGGCCAGTTTGCTGACATGACTGTTAATGGTGTGAGCACCGCCGCCGCCGATATAGTTTTCAGCCTTGGCGCTGGACCAGTTGTTCAGAGTTCCTTTAAATCCAACGCTGGCTGGAGGATAACCGTGACAGGTATCACAGGCACTACCGACGGCGACCTCCACCAACCCGTCGATATGCAGGGCTTTATTGACGAAGATATTGGCATAGCTGTTCCCTGCCGGATTGATATTCGCGTGACAGCTGCAGGTAGTGCCGATCGAAGCCGTTGCCGGGAAACCAGCCGGGATGACCACGCTGGGATGGCCGGAGGAGGCTGACGGCGGGAAGCCGTGACAGGTTCCGCAGGCTGCGGCGCTGATTGTTGCAGACAGATAGTTCGGGTTGTTCCAGACCGGCGCCCTGTTGCTGCCGCTGGCATCGCCACCCGGCATCTTGGCTCCGTGGCAGTAGACGTTGGCACAGGTGCCGGTTGCGGCTGTGTAAGCAGGTGTCAGGACGCCGGTCTGTGCGAGCGCACTCCAGGCGAAAGTGGTGTTGCCTTTCATATGGGTTGCCGAATTGAGTGTAACCGTACCGTGGCACTCTGTACAGGCTAAAGCGGCGGCAAGTCCGTCAGGTGTTGTCAGGTGCGCGGTGTGGGCGCCGACCTTGGTATCAGTGTTTGCGGTAACTTTAGGTGATGCGGTCGAGTAAAAAGGCGCAGCAGCGGTCCCGGCGTGACACTTGTCACACTGACTTGTCGAGAAAGGGAACGTATTGCCCGGCGCAACGTAGACTGAGCCCCAGGTGGGTATGCTCTGGCCGTGACAGGCGCTGGTGGAGCAAGTGCCGTAGCCGCTGGCGGGAGCATGCGCCGCTCCCTGCGAGTAGGTAAAACCGGCGGCGCCCAGATCGATAAGGCCGTTTACATGTGTTGCAGGTGTTGTTGAAGTCTTGGTGTAGCCTGCATGGCAGACCGCGCAGTCGAAGTTGGCACCGGTGGAGAGAGTATGGATCCGGTGGCTGCCGCTGCCGATTGTATCGGTGGCCATGTCGACATGACACCCGGCACAGGTAAGGGTAGCAGCCGAAGTCCAGCTGACTGCCCGGTAGGTTGCACCGGCGAGGCCGGTGGTGACGTTCTGTACGGTGCTGTGGCAGTAGGTGTTGGAGCAGGAACCGTACGCAAGGGAACCCGCGGCAAAGGTATTTGTCTTCGAGTATGTGGTGACTGGCGTCGCGGCTATGCCGGTCCAGGCCAGATTGATGCTCTTGTCCACATGGGTGGTACCGGTGCCGGTCGGAACGGCTGTGGCGGTGTAGTTGGTACCATGGCAGACTGCACAGGAAATACCGGCCGTCTGGGCATGTTTGGCATGCTTGCCGGTCGCGGCGGCATTGACCGCCGGCCCCATGTTTTGGTGACATGACCCGCAGTTCAGCGCGCCGCTCCCCCAGGCCGTGGTGGTCACGCTTGTCCCTGTCCCGGCACCGGTGGTGGACTGGCCGCTACTGTGGCAGTACAGGTTGCTGCAGGTGCCGAATGCCGGGGAACCACTTCTGCTTGGCAGATAGTTGGTACCGGTTCCGGTATAGGTGCCGCTCGCATCCAGTGTATTGAGTGGATCACGCAGAAAGCCCTGGACCTTCAAGGCGCGGCCGGCGCTGGTAGCATGACTGAAGTTTGTCTGATTGGCGTGACATTTCTGGCAGTTTCCTGTGCCGGGGAAATAGGCGTCGTGGCGGGCATGACTTCCGGCCAGACCGCCTGCGGGAGCAGCTGCCGTTCCTGAAGGAGGAGCACCGTGACACGCGGCACAGTCGGCAGGGGCAACATATGGGGCGGATCCCCAGACCGGTGTCTGCTTCTCAAAATGACAATTCACGTTTGAACAACGGGCATTTGTCATATTGGGGAGCGAGGTCTGGTTGAAGAAAACCCCCTTGTCATACCTGGCACGCAGGGTGGCCGAAGAATACCCCTTCAGGCTGTTTGCCATGTTTATGACGTCATTCTGGTGGCCAAAATTAGTCGCGGCGACCGGCGCGTGACAGCTGTTGCAGTCGGCTGCGGCAGGCGTAGACCTGACGTGCGTCCGGTGGTTGCCGGTCATTGCGCTCGACATGGAATTATAGTGTGGATTGGCCTTTCGGGCGGCATCACGAGGCGGCATGCCATGGCAGTAGGTCGTGCATGAGTTGAGAAAACTGGCTGCCTGAACCGGTTCGGTGCCGCACAGCAGCATGCCTGCCGCAGTTATAGCGAAGATCAACGCCATACATCGTCCAAAAGTAATCATTTTTTCCATGCCAGACTCCTTCAACTTCTCTGGTGTTTACATTTAACAGTAGTATATATTTAAAGACTAACGCTGGTTCCATGACGGTGTCGCACCGAAATGGCAGCTGATGTTTGAACAGGTCCCTGTCTTGTGCTGTGAACCGTCAAGGCGGTTGGAAGTATATCGTGCCTGCGTTGATGCCACATAACGGAAACCCTGATTTACCGTTACCTTTATGTTCTGCGAAGGGCTGAATACCGTCGGGCTTATCCGGTGATCCGCCTGATTATGGCACTTGTTGCAGTTTGCCGACCATCCGTCCGAGGCTTTGGCGCTCTTCGGAACATGGTTGTCTATGAGATGGGCACCGCCGCCGCCACTGTAATTCTGGAACTTGGCATTCTCGTAATTGCCGACAGTGTTGATTGCAACCGACGGGTTGTTCGGCACGGGCGGATAGCCGTGGCAGGAATCACAGCTGCCGCTGCTAGACACAAAAGCAGAGACCGCATCTGTACCGTTGTGGGTATGGCACGAGGTGCAGCGGAATGACGCGTTATGGTCGTCACCGCCGGTTTTGGTATAATGGCCGGTAGTTGTGTGGCAGGCGTTGCAAACGCCGTTGAAGGGGGCTGAACTTTTGGCATAATCCGTTCCGGTGACAGCTGCAGTGAACAGAACCGGTGACAAGGTCCCTGCCGGTGAACCGGTAACGGTGTCGGAAGCGGCGGAGACGCTATCGTGAATCATGTAGATGTTTCCGTCGCCATGGCCGTCATGGCAATCCCAGCAGAACTGTCCTGAATTAGAGGTTGCCGAGTGTCCGTAGCCGTAATGATTCGAGCTCACTTTTTTGGCGCCGTTACGCAATGTGCCGTCTACGGTTACTCCGGTTGAACCGGTTGCATGACAGCTCATACAGACGCCATTTTTCTTCCAGGTTGCATCGAAAAAATTCTTGAGCCGGAACGGGTTGGAAGCAGTTTTGTGAGATGTCGCGTAATCATGGCAATATTCACAGGCGTTAGCAGAGCTGAAGGCGGCAGCAGGATTTCCGGATGGATACGCGGTTGTCCTGCCATGCCCGCTGTTGCTCCAGGCGGCATCATTGATTTTGGATACGACACCGTTGTTCCAGAATATTCCGCTGAAATCATCAACGTCCGGAGTAGCTGCAAGGTGGCAGTCCTGGCACTTTGCCTTTGCTCCCCAGATGGCGCTGTTGCCCCCGTGGCATGAAATATTGGCGCAGCTGCTCGCCGTTGTCGGCAAACCAACTGTCGGGGTGTAGTTGACTCCGGCGGCGGTGTTGGGCGCCAGATTGAACGCTCTATTGGCGTGATTGCCTGGAGCGGTAATTGTAGTGCCGGTCGTCGTGGTGTCAAAGTGGCAGCTGTTGCAGCCGATCCCGTTCGAAACCACATGAACGCCATGGCTGTTGGCCTTGGGAGAACCATTCGGATATGACGGACCGGTGGCTACTCCTTCATGGCAGCCGTCGCACCCGATCGAGGCGCCTCCCCAGACCGGTACGGTACGGGGGGCGCTGAAAGCAGGCTGCAGTGTGGTGCCGTTGCTGTGGCAATAAAGGTTTGAACATTCTCCATAAATGGCGCTCGGAGCGATGGTACCGCTGCTTCCGGCAGCGGTTCCCTTATACAGACCGCCACCCGGCACGCCTCCTAAATCCCACTCCACCGAACCATTGACATGGTCGTTGTTGCCGTGTGTTCCATGACACGACGCGCATGGTATAGCGAGCCGTCCCGCACCGGTACCCGCATGGCGCTGATGGCTGCCAGCTGCCGGAGCGGCGGCGGGTGATACCCAATGACAGGTGCCGCACGCTTTCTGACTTCCATCGGTCGTTGTCCAGGTCGGTGCGGCAAGAGTTCCTCCCGCAAGAGTTGTACCGTGACAATACACAGTGCAGTTAATGGCTGCGTTGCCGGTCGTCAGGGTCGTGCCGGCTGAAGCGCTCCAGCCGTAGCCGCTGTTCAGGGCTGTGCCATTGAATGTCCCACCGGTGACGCTGCCGCCGAACCCAGGGAAATTGTTCTTGTTGATTGAAAATCCGATATCAATACTGTTGCTCGGCATCGGCTTGGCGGCATATCCGGTGTGGCAGGTGTTGCAGGCCATATAGCGCCCTTTTGCGTGGGTCTCATGGGCACCGGAACTGGTCGGGGTAGCGCCGGTTGCCGGCACCGTCAGGCCGGTCGGCCCCCCCAGCGCCGAGGTCGTCGGCGGATAGCCGTGACAGGCGGTGCAGGCGCCGGAGAATGATCCGTTGCTGCTATTATGAGCATGGCAGGTATTACAGACTTTCGGATCACTGCTGGCATGTTCGGCCGGATAGAGGCTGCCTGGAGCCGGAACCGCATGGCACCCCTGGCAGACACCGGTGTTTTGCTCATTTTTGTATTCCCGCCGGTTGCCGGTATAGCGAAAGAATACCTGACCCGATCCGCTCGCTCCTTTGGAGAAAGCCCTCTTTATCAGATATACGTTTACCCCTTTTGAGCCGGTCGGGTCGTTCGGGTCATATTCCACGTGGGCGCCATGACAGTCCACACACTGGATATCCTGCCCCTTCAGGTTGTGACTCTTTTTTCCGGCATGGCAATCTGTGCAGATGCTGGCGCTGTCAAAGCCAGCGCCCGGATTATCGCCGCGTCGATCTGTTCTCATGATATAACCGTCACCTGTGCTGAGGTTAGCAAACTGTGCACTTCCGTCAACGGTGCTGCTGCGGGAATCGGTAAAATGAACTCCGTGACAGGTGGAGCAGGAGACTTTCCCGCTTTTCAGATAATTATTGAGATCTGCGGAGGGATTGGCGCTATTGACGGGGATGGGCTTGAAACCGGCTTTGGATCCGTTATAGGTGATTCCGACCGGATGGCTCCCGCCGGTATGAGACTGTACATTACGTGAACGGTGGCAATCCAGGCAGAGCTGGTCTTGATCATTCGGTATCCGCAGAAAGTTCCCGTAGGAGTTGGAGTGCTGGTTGTGGCAGCGGACACAGGCCAGCTGGTTTCCGGTACGGAGCAGCAGGCTGTTGGTTGTCATCTGCGGCTGAATCGGTGACTGTGCCCCTGCCGCGGGATTAAGTCCGGAGCCATCCCAGCGATGCGAGGTTTGATGCATTTTGGAGATACCAGTTGTTGAGTGAATCCCGAACGGATTGGCGGCATCTGCCGGGGTAATCGGTTTGGTTCCTGCAGCGGCGTCGCCAGGACGATGGCAGCTTTGACACACGTTATTGTAGCCGGTGCTGCCAAGGTTGAGGTGCGTAGTATGGCAGGTTGCGCATACAAGACCAGCAGCTTCGTCGTAATGAGGTGGAGACACCGTTATTGCTGCTAACGCTCCAACGGAGAGAAACAGCGCCTGTACCACAATAATCAGAGCAAATGATGTCAATTTCTTCATAGTTGACTCCTGAACAACATGAACAACAAACTGCCTTTGGGTGTAATCCGTGATTCCAAACGATTCATGTTATTAATAGCCAAAAGTGGCGGATATTTTCGGCAGAACGGGTGGATCTATCAGCCTTAGATCTGACCCTCCTAGCCCTGTTGGCTCGTATTTTGTTGGAATAATTGATGAGAATTGCTCGGACGTCAACGTGTACCCTGGCTTGACATCACAGGTAAGCCTGGCAAAGACAACGTTCGCGCTGGTGTTGCTCACGTTTATTGCGTCAATTGTCACTTCATTGGTTGCCGCCACATATGTAGGAAAAGGCACCGAGAAGTTGTTAACACCAACCAGAGCCCCGCTAATTGTGGTGCTGCCCGGATCAGTGGTTACAGTAACACCAGCGGGGAGCTTCACTGCGATGGTGACTCCTTTTGTCAGCGCGTTTGCAGTGGTATTGGCAGTAGAAGTCGCAAACTCAACTATCGCTGTTTTCTGAGTGCGAGGCACAACAGTTGCGTCTCCCCCTCCGCCACAGGCCTGAAGAAAGATAAGAAGGGCAAATAGTGTAATACTTGAATATATTCTTCGCATAGAAACTCCGTTACAAGGTGTCACGTTTATTGTCACCACATCGACAAGCCGATAATTTTTTCGAGAATAACAACTACATCTGACATACGAATTCGGCTGTCTGCAGTTGATTCACCATTTACAAAAGGGCCAACATCCCCATGAAGCATCTGCTCAAACGACGGCTGCGGGTCAAGTCCCGCCAGTACTCGCAAGGCTTTGAGTGCATCGGCAATATCCACTACTCCATCAAGGTCTAAATCGCCATTTCTGCTGCTTAAACCTGCAGGCGAAAGAGCCTGAATGTTGAGAGTTGCCGGGTCGTAGGTAACGCCTGTCAGGTTGAGAGTGGCGACCCCGCTTGAATAAGCTACGGTGCCAACGGGTCCATTTTTATCTTTAGCCGTTAGCACTGCAGCAGTGACTATTATGGGAGATGTTGACATGGCAGTAATTACCGGTGGATTTGGGTCATAGATAATAGATCGGGAGCTGGTTGACGTTGCTCCGGTGGTGTCTGTTACACTCACGGTAATCGTATAGGTGCCGGGTGTGCCCATGGCAGGAAGATCAATCGAGAAAGCTCCTGATGCAGAGGTTGCTACTGATACCAGGGTGCCATTCACCCGTGCTGTGACTGCAGCGCCGGGAGAGGCTGACCCGGAAATTGTGAAGTTAGCTGATGCAACAGGTGAATCTTTTGCCGGCGATGAAATTGAGAGAGAAGGAGTGCCGGGAGAGTACGCAACAGACGTCATTGCTGTTGTAGTCACATTGGATGGTCCAGTGGTTATGACTTCAAAGCTGTTCATTCCTGGAGTGAGTGTAACGTCTGCGCTCCATAAGGCTCCGCTTGCCGTTGCATTCTGTGTTCCGTTTACCGTCACTCGGCTTCCAGCAGTCACGGTCCCTGTCAGAGTATACGTTGCCGTTCCGCTTACGGCAGCAGATGGAGATGTTATGGTAATCGGTGCCGCCTGAGGGTCATATACGACGGTGCTGACTATAGGTTGGCTGGCGACCCCGTAAGAATCAACCACACCAAGTGAAATGTTGTTACTGCCGATCGCGAGCACGAAAGGAAGGGAAAAAACTCCGTCACTGACCGGAACAGCCTGAGTCATCCCATTTACAGTGAGCATGATGGTCGTTGCATGTGAAGAACTGACGGTACCGGAAACTGTCTGCAACGACGTGCTGAAGACACTGCCTGATGAGGGGAGGCGTGTGGCGATGACCGGTACGCTGGTATCGAGGATTATTGACAGGTTAATAGTGCTGGTACCCATACCGGATTTATTTGCTGATATATTGAGTGAATTGACTCCAGTACTGAGGGGAACGGTGGTACTCCAACTGGTGTCGGTAACAATAGCGGCGGCTCCGTTTACTGTTACGCTGCCACCTGAGGTAACTGTGCCGGAGAGCGGCAAGATAGATAGCGACGTCTGTGATGCAACAGATGATACGGTCAAACTCACCGGGTTTGCTGTTGGCACAAGAGCTGTTACCTGCACCGTTCTGACAGTGGTAGCCCCTTTTGTATCAGTAGCGACCACGGTGATGATATTAACACCGGTAGCCAAGGCGATATTTCCGTTCCAGAGGGTACCGTTGAGATTTATTGATGTGCCGGTTGTTGTTCCTGAGCTCAACGTAATTGAGGAGCCGGTTGTTGTCCCAGAAATTGTCAGCGTAGAGGCGTTGGTCGCCTGAGGAACGGTATTTATTTGCAGATACGGACCGGTCGTTGGGTCGGCTACGCCAAAGAGGGAGAGTTTCCCCGTTCCATTGGCGATAACCAGTTGATTACTCTTGTTAAAGAGGATGTCAGAAGGGGTTGTCAGTTTGCCATCAGTGACGCCGTAGCTACCGATATACCGGACAAACTCACCGGTAATGCCGTCAATGACTTGAACCGTACTCTGATATGAATCAACAATGTAGATTCGTTTGAGTGTGGTCTGGTCTGTGCTGTATTCAAAGGAAACCGATTGCGGCGAAGTGAATCTGAGAGGCCCGGCACCAAAAGAACCGATACTTTTCAGGTACTGACCGCTTGTTGAGAAAAACTGGATCCGGCCGTTTCGAGTGTCGGTAACAGCAAGTTGATCAGCCGCTTTTTCGTAGGTAATGCCGGTTGGCTGCAGGAATTTACCTGGGGAGGCGCCGGCCCCGCCGAAGCTGTTGGCAGTCCCGTTACGTGCGGTGTAGTCTGGATTGAATGCCTGGACATTATTATTAAGACTATCCACAACAAATATTTCACCGGTTATTGTTACAGCGATACCGTTCGCTTTGCCAAATATTCCAAATTGGCTCTGCTTGACGCCATTGGAAGAGTACACCGCTACTGAAGTCCCCTGACTTACGAGTATTTCTCCATTTGAAGCGATCGCAAGACCAAGAATGCCGGCGGTTGCAGAAATTGTTTTGTTATAGTTTCCGTTGCCGAGAAACTTCACAATGCCGCCACCGCGCGGGTCGCTCACATACAGGGCACCGGAGTTGTCGGCAGCGAGCCGGACCGGTGTGCTGAGACCCGATGAGATAGACGTGAGTGTTGTGACATCAGGAACAATGGTGGCTAATGCCTGAGGCGCCCCCAGTAACAGGCTCGCAAACAAGAGTGCTGAGTAACAAATAAATCTATTCAGAAAAAAGGTCATAGCTATGTCCTTCCCGGTGAGGGATCGGTTAGTGGTACGGCGTTACGGCAGTCATTCGTCACGGCCAATTTCTCGTGCTGCTGTGACAGCCGGTAAACTGAACTCCTGATGGTGGAGGGTTGCTTACCATGCAGCTTTGAGGCGTTACATTGAAGTTGAGATAACTGCGCAACGTTGTGTACGGCGGAGTCTCAAAATCAGATGTAGTTATATTGTTAAAATGAACAGACGGATTAGTCATGTCATGGCAATCTGTGCAAATGACCCCTATGTCGGTGTGCTTTATATGCTGTCCGGTATGATATCCGGGATATGCAACTGCCGACTGATGACAGCTGGTACAGTTGGCGGTGACATTCAGACTTGTTCCCCAGGCTGGCGATAGTAAACCTCCATGGCAGGAAATATTGCTGCAGGCTGTTCCATTGTAAGAAGCTGTTGAGCCGAAAGCAGAGGCAAAGGACATAGTCAGTGTTGTTCCGTGGCCGATTGCCCCTGCCCCTCCTCCTGTATGACAGGCGGCACAGTTGCCGAGCATTCCGGGAAGGTCAAGGTGAGCGGTATGGGAACCAGCCTTGTTCGGGGTGACCGCTCCATTCGGCGGATTTCCGTGACAGGATACACATTGACCGGCCACCGGAACCAACCCTGCTATCAGCACGACATGACAGCTTTTGCATGAAGGTGCATTGTTAGCGGCACTTCCCTCGAAGTTGGCACCATGGCAGAGAGCGCAGGCATTTGACTGATTTTCGGAGGATGCGTGCGTTTTCCACGGTTTCGGGTGTGCCATTTTTTGTGCATGGCAGCCAGAAGATTCGCAGCCAACCGGTAGCGAGCCAAAGACAAGATTGAACCGGGGGTTGCTGCCAGCGCCACCTGTTTCTCCGTGACAATCCTGGCAGATGATCAGATCTTTTTTCGCCATGGCGCCATGTGTTTTGTTGAGTTCAGAAGTGTCTTTAAAAGGGACGGGATGGATGATATCACGTGGAGGATGATTGCCCGAATGACACGAATCTGTAGAGCAGCCTATCTTGGTGATACCACCTTTCAAATCTGTTCCGTGGCACTCACGACATGAATCTGGCTTTTGCCTGTATGCAGTCCGATGCCCGGTCAGCCACGTATCCGGATGGTTATTGATATTACCTAATGTCGGAGCCTCATTGTTAGCGTTACTGCATGCAAAGAGAACAGAGCACGCTGCAGAAACGAAAAAAAATCTGGACAAAGCTGAAATTGAGAGCATCGTTTTCCTCCCCTATCTGTGACACGCCACGCAGCGGTCATTGTTGGTCCTGCCGTGACAGCGATAACAACTGGCCGGGTCAAGCTTGCCTTCGATCTTGTGCATGGTCATGAAATTTCCGCGGTGCGGCATCTCCCGGTCGGGCCGGTTACCGTACATGGTGGACGGCTTCATCTCCACCTTGTTGGTATGGCAGTCAGTACAGAAAGAGCCCCTGTGACAGGTGGAGCAGAGCCGGTCATCTGACGCCGCGTAGAAACGATGGCTTTTGACAAACGATGGTGTGTGGCTGAAGGCATCAAACGCCTTCATGGTTCCCTTTTGCTGATCCTCATGACACTCGGCACAACTCACCT
>VFJW01000130.1 GCA_009885845.1 Geobacter sp. | reverse complement strand
CCCAGGACGTCGTAGTCCTGTTTGCCGTCCATGGGGATGTCTTTGATCAATTGGAGCAAGCTGCTGATGGCTTTGGTTTGGGATGCGGCGCTGTCCCCCAGTTTGCTCAAGCCGGTTTCCAGGGTTTTGAAAATATCCTGAAACAGTTTTCTGTGGGCCGGGTTGATCAAGCGGCCGAAAGCCGACAAGGCATCCCGCACATTTGACACGTCAAAATCCTTGCCCAGGCTTATCCAGGTAGAAAACAGATCCTTATACGCAATGAAATAGCCAATGTTGCTCTTGAAGTGTGTGACCGTTTCGGCATCATCTTCGGAAAAGGCCTTGATATCAGCAGCGGAGCAGCCTTCTTTTCGGGCGAATTTCAGTTCATTGTCTGAAAGATATTTATAAAAAATAAAGCCTAGAATGTAATCCTTGTATTCGTTGGCCTCGATTTTGGAACGCATCTGGTTGGCCGATTCCCAAATCTTGGCAGCCAGTTGTTGCTTATTCATACAGGGTGTTCCTCTCAAATCAGATTAGACGAAAATACAACGGACTCAGATAATACAGAAATATTAGTGATAGTCAGTATATTAATAAAATTTTTAGTCGTTTTTTGCGCATCGAAGGGGTCTCGATAACTCGTTGTTGACCGGTTCACGCGCGCACGCGCGTGAACCGGTGATCTACCCAAACGGAACATTAAATCAGTGAACAAGAAAAAAATATCCAACTACCTGTCACTCGCCCATACGGGAAAAACTTCAGAAAGTTCACTTGTACGGAAGAATTTCCTGCTTTAGATCAACTACCTTCTCGAACTCGGGATCTTTATGAATAAGAGTGGCATCCAGTTGTAATGTCGCTGCTGCAATCCAGGCATCAGCTAGTGAAAGAGGAAAACAAGCCTTGATTGCTGCTGCCCGCTCCAAAAGCTCCGGCGACTCATGCAACCACACAATGGGCAGACGCAGGCAGATTGCATACGCTTCTCTTGCGACAACCTCGCCCTCATCTTTCCAGACGCGATACAGAAGTTCCATCTGCGACATGAAACACCCGTGACACTCCATCTCACCTCTCGCCGCCGCCTCCAGCAGAGCAGCAATCCGTTCGGCCCCCGGTTCGTCATCCCGTAGAGCCAGCAGGGCTGATGTATCCAGCAGATAGCCACTCATGCTTCCCGCTGCCTTTCCACTTCACGCTCTTCCACCAGCCGTGCCGCAGCACCACCCTTGCCACTACCACGAAACGCCGCCAATAATTGCGTAGCTGTCTGCATATCAATACAGTTTTTGCTCTGAGTAAGTGCCTCATATTCCTGGGGTGAAAACAGGTACGCAACCGGCCTGCCACGCCTGGTGATGGAAATCGGTTCACGCTGGGCGGTGTCCAGCAGCATGCCGAAATGATTCTGGGCTTCTACAGATGTCATGGTTCGCATGAGTTACTTCTCCCCTTACCTGTTATAGACAATATACCTATTATAGCTATTTAAGCTTCATTAGCAAGACGGATAATTAAACTATCCCGCAGCAAATCTGCGAGCGTTACAGCGATATGTTTCCGGAAATCAATTCCGTCAGCGACAGCGCCTCCACCTGTTCAGCCAGTGAATAACAACGATTGCCGGGATAGATTACCAACAGCCGATCCAGCTCCAGGTCAGCCAAAGCAATTTTTATGGACGGAGTGATACGGGGGGCGTCGGCACGTTTGCACTCCAGGCCAATCCGTTTGCCATTCTTTATCAACAGCAGATCAAGCTCCGCACCGTTATGAGTCGCCCAGAAATACGCCTCGTCCGGCTGAATGGCGCTCAGCGCTTCTTCGATAACATACCCCTCCCACGATGCTCCACATCCCGGATGAGTCAGCAAATCACCCTCGCTGCGAATGCCGAGCAGAGAGTGCAGCAGGCCGCTGTCCCGCAGATACACCTTGGGGGCTTTGACCTGACGCTTTTTCAGGTTTGCGTGCCATGGTTGCAACTGACGCACCATGAAGACCCCTTCCAGCAGATCCAGATAGCGGCGCACGGTTGGCTCACTCACCCCCAACGACCGTGCCGGAGGAGCGGCATTCCAGATTTGACCGTGATAGTGGGCCAGCATGATCCAGAAGCGGAGGAGCGCCTGGGCCGGTATTCCAATGCCGAGCTGGGGTATGTCCCGTTCCACCAGGGTCAGAGCAAAATTTTTGCGCCACGCGAGACTATCCTCGTCCGCTGCTGCCAGGTACGAGCAGGGAAATCCTCCTCGTTGCCAATGAAGTGGCTGGTTTTCCTGTCCCACCTCTTTCAGGCTGAAACCGTGCATACGGATGACTTCCAGGCGACCGGCCAGCGATTCTGACGACTGTCGCAACAGCTCCGGCGCTGCACTCCCCAGTATCAGGAAGCGTGCTGGTAGCGGATTACGATCAGCAAGCACCCGTAATACCGGGAAAAGCTCGGGACGGCGCTGGATCTCGTCAATCACTATCAACCCGGTCAGACCGGCAAGAGCGGTCATCGGTTCATCCAGCCTTGCCAGGCTGACAGGGTCTTCAAGGTCGAAATAATTAAGGGATTCAGGAGGGACAAACTGCCGGGCAAGGGTTGTCTTACCGCACTGGCGCGGGCCGATCAGGGCCGTTACCCTGCTGCGGGCAAGAGAGATGTCAATTGCCTGTAGGTGAGCATTTCGGATTATCATGGACAGACATTACCATGAAAATCAAATATGTCAATTTCTATTTTCATTATAAAACCATTTCATGTTGCCCGAAAAGCAATCAGTCACCCAACCAGGTGCCGGCATTACCCTGGAGTACATAACGCCCATAATTACCCAAAAATCTGCAAAATCTGATGCAACCAATCCTACACATGGTTGCGCAGCATCAGCTGAGCAGGGTGCGGCGCCAGATACACCTGCCCCTTCAGGTACTGTTGATCATACTTATTGATGTAGTGACGCAGCAGAGTCATCGGCACAATCAGCGGCAGAAGGCGGTCGTGGTACTGCCGGATGATCTCCAGCAGTTCAGCCTTTTCATCGTCTGAAAGCTGCTGTTTGAAATAGCCCATGATATGCTGCAGCACATTGGTGTTCTTTTTCACGGTGGCGTGCAGGGCAAGCCCTTTCATGAAAAACCCCTCGTAACGCTGCAGTAGTTCAGCCAACTTGATCTCTCCGCCATGAGCTACCAGGGTTCCCATTTCACGGTAGATCTGCGGAGAATGAGCCATCATCAGCAACTTGTTGCCGGTATGAAATTCTACCAGCCGACCGATCGAAGGTTTCTCCGCCAGAAAATCTTTCCAGCGGCGATAACTGAATACTCGCTCGATGAAGTTCTCACGCAGATCAGAATCATTCAGACGCCCTTCCTCCTCCATCGGCAGCAGGGGAAAGCGCCGGAACACAGCAGCGGCAAACAGACCGCTGCCGGACTTTTGGGCCTGACCGTTGTTGTACACCTTAACCCGGAACAGTCCCGAACTGGGGGAGTCCTTTTTGAAGATAAAGCCGCAAAGATCCCTGCCCTCCAACTCGCGAATCTTCTCCTCACAGTAGACCAGCATCTGTTCTGTCCTGTCGATACGACTCTGGCGAGTCATCAGGCGCGGCGCGGCCGGATCGCCCTCAAGCCGCATCGCTTCACGGGGAGTCGGCAATCCGCAGCCAACCTCGGGACAGACCGGCACAAAGGTGAAATACGCCCCCAGCGTATCGGTGATATAGCGATCGTGCTTATGTCCGCCGTCATACCTGACATGCTCTCCCAGCAGACATGCACTGACGCCGATCACAATTGGGACTGTCATTGGTTGTTTTCCTCCGCAAACGGCGAAAACAGATGGGGAAACATATCTGCAGATTCCGGAAATTCAGACATCTGTTTCCCGCTTTCGATAACTTCTTTCAACCAACCGGCGCCGGTCGTATTTCCATACAGTACGGCTCCGATCATCTCGCCGTCGCGGCAATACATTGCCTGATAGACACCGTCAGCTTCATGCTGATGCACACTTGTACTGGCATCTTCCGGATGGATCTGGCCGCAACTGAACAGGTCGATATCGAGCACCTTGATTCTGGTCGAGGGGGCGAGGCCGGCAAACTCCGCTTTCCCACCGGCTGCGGTACAACCCGCCACAACACCCTGCGCATATCCGGCCGGCCAGATGCCGTATAGAATCCCGCGATGCTCAGATACATCTCCGGCAGCCAGAATCGCCGGATCGGAGCTGATCATCCGATCGTCAACAACGATACCGCGGTGTACGGTAAGTCCGGCCTGCCGGGCAAGATAACTGTTTGGCCGGACTCCGGCGGTCACAATCACCAGATCGGCCGGCAGCAGTCGGCCGCTTTCCAGCAGGACTCCCTGAACACTTTCATCCCCGACCAGTTCTTTGACCGTTTCACCGCAGAGAACGGCTATCCCCTGCGCTTCAAGACGCTGCTGCAGCATATTTCCCGCCCGGAGAGGCAGCTGACGTGGAAGCAGGGAGGGGAACCCCTCCACAACAGAAACTGAGGCTCCCTGACGTACCAGTGCCCCGGCCGTTTCAAGTCCCAGTAGTCCGCCGCCGATGCAGACAACCCGGATCCCCGGTATAAGACGAAGCTGAATGATGCGGGCGTCTTCGATAGTTCGCAGCACGCAGACACCATCACGCGTCACACCCGGAAATGGGGGAATAAACGGATGTGCCCCGTTAGCCAGTACGAGGCGATCATAACCGAGTTGACGGCCATCGCGCAGGTGAACCTGCCGCTGCTCCCGGTCAATGCTCGTCGCTTCGACTGATATACACACGATGCCCTGCTCTTCAAACCATTGGTGCGGTTGAATCTCCAATTCTTCTTCAGTAATATCACCGGCCAGCAGGCGGGTCAGATTGATCCGGTAATAGGGAAGTGGCCGTTCACGTGACACCAGCGTGATCTCCGCCCGGGGAGATTGGCGGCGGGCCTCTGCTGCTGCTGTCAATCCGGCAATACCGCCGCCGAGAACAACGATACGGCGAATATCTGTATCCCCCGGAACCGGCACTCCAGCGTCATGAAGAGGTGAAAAAAGATTGCCCGTGGCGCTGCAGACCGGACAGATCAGAGGTTGATCTGTCGACCGGTGCAGGTAGCTGCAGACACCACACTGCCAGACTGATACCGGCGCGTGTTCTCTGCGTTCTGCACTGATTTCAAGAATGCTGAAGCAATCCATATCGGCGCCGCAGATGGGACAGAAAAATGGCGGTTCATCGCCATTGTGGATATAGCCGCACACTTCACATTTCCATGTTTTCATGCGTGTGACCCCGCGTGGTGTTCAGCGTGCATCCGGGCTTTCACATAGTCGGCAATCGATCCGGCAATAATGCCCGGGGCGTTGCGCTCATTATTGAAGAGGAGGTCATAGAGCGCAGGGTCATGGCCGCTTTGATCAAGAAATACCGTATTGAAATGATCACGGGCCTTCTGCTGCCGGTGCATGAGTTTCTCGGCGGCCTCCGTCTCGATATGCAGGCGGCGTACGAGTGTTGCGGTCTTGAACGCTTCAGAACCGTACAGCCTGAAATGCCAGGAATGCTCGATATGCCGGGTGATGATGGCGCCGCCCAGATCAACAATGATGACGTTACCCTGCTCCGCCAATGCCAGAATATGGCGGGACAGGAGCCGGAAGTAATCCTGGTCACTTTTCCAGTGCGGCGAGAAGGTTGCCAACACATCGTTCAGGATCCGGTTGTTTTCACCAAGCGTCTGCAATATTTCCTCGGAGATATTGTGACGCCGTGAGACCTCCTCAAGAACAGCCTTGTCAATCATCACCCATTCATCACCGCTATTCTGCATCATTAATTCGCGCAGTCGTTCGGCAACGAGGTACCCTTCACAGCCGAATTCACGCGAGATGGTTATACAGGGTCGCGGTTTCGGTTTTTTGAGCTGTGCTGCCACTTTTTCCTTTTGTCTCCGGTTATACTCTTCCAAAGAACCGATCCTCAAATCTACCGATGGTATCAACAGGTTTTCCGGCATGACATTCTCCTTTCCAGATTATCTGAATTCTTCATTTTTTACGGCCTCTGATCCACTTTTCAAACGAGATGACCGGCAGTACAACTGCTCCGGCCACTGCGGCATGAAACCATGCCTTAGCATCGAGGGGTGCTGTTCCGAACAGTGCCTGCAGTGGCGTGACATAGACAAAGCATACCTGAAAAAGCAGCAGCACCGTAATACCGACATAGATGGACGGATTGCTGAATATCCCTTGGGACAGAAATGAGCTTCCCAGGGACCGGCAGTTGAGCAGGTAGAATATCTGGGAGAAGGTAATGGCGGTAACACAGCTCGTCTGGGCTTCGGACAGCGCCACGGCATGGATGGCTCCGGTGACAGGTCCCGAACCGGCAATCCTGAAATATTCCAGCAGAAACAATCCACAGGCGGTCGCCGCCATGAGGCTGGCCACGACGATCAGGCGTGACACAATGAATCCGGAAAATACCGGCGCATCCGGAGAGCGGGGAGGACGCTCCATGGCATTCGGTTCCAGTACTTCGAAGGCGAGCGGTATCGACAGCGTGACGCTGGCTATCAGGTTGATCCAGAGGGTCTGGCTGGGGGACATGGCAAGCAACAGCATCCGGACTCCGTCAACCTGAACCGTTGGAAAAAAGAACATGGCGGCGCTCAGGGTGAAAGCCAGTCCGAGGTTGGTCGGCAGAATGAATGCCAGGGATTTGATCAGGTTGTCGTAGACCCGCCGCCCCTCCTCCACCGCTGCCGCGATGGAGGCAAAGTTATCGTCCACAAGGATCACTTTGGCTGCTTCCTTGGAAACCGCCGTACCGGTAATACCCATTGCTACACCGATATCCGCCTGTTTCAGAGCCGGCGCATCGTTGACTCCGTCGCCGGTCATGGCCACGACATGTCCCAGGGCCTGAAGCGCCTGAACCAGACGGATCTTGTGCTCCGGGGCGACCCGGGCGAACACGTGTGTGCCGGAGACCGTCTGCTGCAGCTCCGCATCTGAAAGCCCCTCCAGTTGACGCCCCGGCACGGCACTTTGACCGGGTGCCAGCAACCCGAGCTGGCGGCCGATGGCCTCGGCAGTCGTCGGGTGGTCTCCGGTGATCATCTTAACGGTGATGCCGGCACGGTGACAGATGCGTATGGCATCCATGGCCTCGCTGCGCGGCGGATCAATCATGCCGGCCAGTCCGGCAAACGTCAGGCCGGATTCAACGTCTGAAGGTTGAATCCGCCTGCTGTCGCCGGCACCCCTCCAGGCAAACGCAATAACGCGCATCCCCTGACGACCGTAGGTTTCCATAGCCTCCTCCGCCAGGCGACGGACCTCTCCGTTCAGTTCACAGCGGTCAAGGACCGTCTCCGGCGCACCTTTAAGCAGAATCCTGGAGCCATCATCAAAATGGTTAAGAGTGGCCATAAACTTGATGTCAGACTCGAACGGGATCGAGTCGAGTCGTTCGTGACGAACACGCAGCTCATGTTCGTCAATACCGGCTTTCCGGGCGGACACCACCATAGCCGCCTCGGTCGGATCACCGGAAATGGCCCAGACATCTCCGTCCTGTCGAAGGGCAGCATCATTACAGAGAACAGCGGTCGTTATCAGTTCTCGTAACCCTGCCGGGAGTGTTGTCAACCGCTGCCCGTCATGTTCTATCTCGCCGAAAGGGGCATAGCCCACACCGGAAAACCGGTACTCGTTCCCCGCAAGCCAGGCAACCTGTACCGTCATTTCATTGCGCGTCAGGGTACCGGTCTTGTCCGAACAGATGACAGAAGTGGAGCCGAGGGTTTCGACTGCAGGCAGGTGCCGCACCACTGCATGCCGTTCTGCCATGCGGCGCACACCGATGGCAAGGGCAATAGTAATGACCGACGGCAACCCTTCCGGAATCGCGGCGGCAGCCAGAGACACGGCAACCATGAGCGCTTCCGCGACCGGGGCGCCTTTTACCAGGATACCAAAGGCGACCAGCACCGCCACCATGGCGATCACGGCAACCGTGATCCAAAGGGTCACTTTTTCAAGCTGCCGGGTCAGCGGTGTTTCAAGCTGTCCGGTCTGATCCAGCAGGGTGTTGATCTTCCCCAGTTCGCTGGCAGCACCCGTTGCGACCACTACCCCGACAGCGGTCCCCTGAACCACCAGTGTGCCGCTGTAGGTCATGCTGAAACGGTCGCCAAGCGCTGCTTCAGAGGGGACCGGTTCCGACCGTTTGGCTACCGGCAGCGATTCCCCGGTCAGTGCCGATTCATCCACCAGCAGATTTTTTACCTGTATGAGACGGAGGTCAGCCGGTGCCTGATCTCCGCTCTGCAGGGTGACCACATCACCCGGCACCAGTTCCTCCGCCGGGAGTTCACGGGAGCGGCCGGCGCGGATGACGACGGCAACCCGTGGCACCAGCGCAGAGAGTGCATCGATAGCTTTCCCCGCCCGGTATTCCTGAAGAAAGCCGATAATGGCATTGATCACCACCGCGCCGAATACTACGGCGGAATCGGTGTATTTGCCGAGCATGACCGCCATACATCCGGCAGCGACCAGCAGCCATCCGATAGGGGTGTTGAGCTGACGCCAAAAGATCAGCCAGGGCCCGTCGCTCTTCTTCCGGATAAGAGTATTTGTGCCGTAGCGGACCATCCGTTCGGCTGCTTCCCCATCATCCAGTCCGCCCGGACCGGTACCCAGACCAGCCATGACCTCCAGGCCGGAGGAGGTATGCCAGGGAGGAACCTGTTCCTGATGTGATACGGCTGCGGAACTATCTGTTTTTCGGTATTTTTGATTCATTATCTCAACTCTCCGGTGGAAATACCGATGGATTATTTGCGTTCATTGCGCGCATAGTTCCTGACAGGAGGTAAGCTCTTCAACGGCATATTGTTGCGGATCAACGCCAGAATATTCTTCATCACGTCATGACGTAAAATATACCATATATTGTCAGTAATGTCACAGTAGCACTCAGCCGGATATCGATATCATCAATCTGCTATCAGGGCTGGCATTTCGCAGATACTGGCGTCTGCATACGTGCTGAAGAATCATTGTTATTGCCGAATAATTGATGACAGCATATATTCACCCAGGAATTTCATCGCGGATTAAGCCCCCCATGAGGCTGGTGATGCATGTGAAGGATATTAACCCATCCACCTTTTCCTCACTTCCTTCGCCGAAAGGTATCTATGAAAACAATCTTCGGGAGAAGCCTCATTATGTCAATCGGGTTACTTGGAATACTTGGCTGCGCAGGTGAACGGCCAGCAAACCTTGGTGCACGGGATGGGCTTTTGAGCTCGTGCCCTGCTTCTCCCAACTGCGTGTCGAGTCACGCAGCTGACGAGCGGCACCGGATTGGAGCGTTGGCATTCAGTGGTGACCCTGATGCTGCATTTGCCCGGTTGAAACTGGTTCTTTGCCGACGGGGTGACACAACAATCATCGAGGAGAAGTCGGGATATCTGCGGGTAGAACTGCGTACGACGTTATTCGTTGACGACGGCGAGTTTTTGCTGAGCCGGATGCAGAGTGTCATCCATCTCCGTTCCGCTTCCCGTCTTGGATATTCCGATATGGGCAAGAACCGCAGCCGTTTGGAGGATATCCGCACTCAATTCATTGCAGCGGAGGGGGAAAAATGAGTGTACTGATCGACCTGATGGAGCAGGGAAACCTGACTGATACTGTCATACGGCGGGGAAGCAGAAATCTGGTTCCAGCGATGGCGTGTCTTTTCATGGCCTGTGCCGAACTTTTTGGCTATAACAATGGCAATGAGTGGTTCATCGGGCATTATCTGCTCAGAAAGATTTCGTCCTAAACAAACAACATTCGATATCAGCTATCCAGCACCTTCCTCACCATTGCCGCCATATTCGGAAGCGAGAACGGTTTCTGAATGAAATACACACCTTCATCAAGCACTCCGTGGTGGGCAATGACATCGGCAGTATAACCCGACATGAACAACCGCTTTATCTGCGGATAACTGGAGAGGATGTTTTTTGCCAGATCGCGGCCATTCATCTCCGGCATGATCACATCAGTCATCAGCAGGTGGATTTCGCCAAGGTGTCCCCGCGCCAGTTCGATCGCCCTGCCGGGCGTATCAGCCTTCAGCACGGCATACCCCTGTTTTTCAAGCATCAGTGACGCTATCTTCAGGATAGCAGATTCGTCTTCCACCAGCAAGATGGTCTCCTGACCGCGCGGTACGGCAGTTTCCGCATCCGTAGGGGCACGGCGTGCCGTGCCCATGTTCGTTTCCCGGGGCAGATAGATTGAGAATGTTGTCCCCTGACCCGGTTCACTGTAGATGTTTATGAAGCCGTTGTTCTGTTTGACCGCGCCATAGACGGTGGCTAATCCCAGACCGGTTCCTTTGCCGATATCTTTAGTGGTGTAAAACGGTTCGAATATGTGTGTCAGGGTTTCCCTGTCCATACCGGCACCGTCATCGCTGACGCTCAAGCGTACATAGTCACCGGGCCGCGCCTCCTGATGATTGGTGCAGTAGTCAGCATCAATGGTACAGTTTTCTGTTTCAATAGTAATCCTGCCGGTGTCTTCGATAGCATCCCTGGCATTGACACATAAGTTGGCCAGTATCTGATCGACCTGCGACGGGTCAATCTTGGTCAGCCACAGCTCTGCAGCAGGCTGCCAGGTCAGATGAAGGTTCTCTCCCATAAGTCGCTGCAGCATGTTGAGCATTCCTGAGACGGTTTCGTTCAGATCCAGTATTTTGGGTGCTACGGTCTGCTTGCGGGCAAAGGTTAACAGCTGTCGGGTCAGGTCGGCGGAGCGTTCGGCTGTTTTGCTGATTTCCTGAAGATCGGCGCAGACCGGGTGGGCCGGATCCAATCGCATCAAACCCAGTTCGGCATGTCCCAGGATGACCGTCAGCATGTTATTGAAGTCATGAGCTACGCCGCCCGCCAGACGACCGACGGACTCCATCTTCTGGGCCTGCTGGAGTTGGACTTCAAGCTTGTCTTTTTCTTCCAGAGTATGCTTGCTGTCAGTGATGTCTCTTGCGGTACTGGCAAATCCCGTGACCGTGCCGTTTTCGTCCCGCTCGGCACGAATAGTCCACACCATGTGATAATGATCCGGCCCACTGATTCCTACCTGCCGGTTTTCATGGGTGAAGATATCCTTACCGCTCTGCATCCAGGTGTTAAAGGCGGCAATGGTCGACTCACGATCATCAGGGTGGACGAAATCAAAGGCCATCCTGCCGACGCACTCCTCGGGTGATAATCCATAGATTTTCAGAGCTGAATGATTCACGAAAGTAAAACGCCCCTCAGTATCAACCCTGGTGATGAGATCCGGTGTCCCCTCTATCAGATTGCGGTACTGCTTACGGCTCTCTTGCAGTTCCAATTCCGCCTGTTTCCGTTCATTGATGAAACGAGCCTGCTGGATGTTCTGATAAGCGGCAGTGGACAATTGGGTTGCCAGCGTGAAAAGAGTATTCGCAACCTGCTCAAACTGACTGTGTGACATTGCGGGAACTTCGCGGAAGGCTTCCAGAAAAAAGGCTTCGTCTACTCCGATTTCACGGGCATAGACCGCCATTTTTTCTTCCGATTGGGTATCATCGCGTACCTGTCCGATCAGCCAGTTGGCTATGTGCTGTCCGGCGACCGTTATGCCGGCACCGGCATCCCACAAGCCGCCGCTCAGGCAGGGCTGAATAGTGGGGCCATCAGGGTTATGGCACCCGAGTGCGGCATCGGATTTATAGCAGTTTGAACACCCTTTCTCACTCTTCCGGATAATATCATTGCATAAACGGGTAAAGTTGCTTGGCGCGGTCAACGGTATTCCATCGGGATCGGTAATAATGGATGCAACACCCGTGGCTTTGGCAAACTCGTCCTGCAGTCGCTGGACATCATTCACGTTGAACAGTTCTTCAAATGTAACTGCGCCACTTTCTATCGGTTGAGTCAACGCCGTAATCCGTTTTTTGATTACCTCTTCTGTCAGCTTGCGCTCGGTGATGTCCATAAAACTCACCAGGCTTGCCCAGATGTTCCCTTTGTCATCTGTCACCGGTGCACCGTATATCTCCAGGAGAGTTTTGGCCCCGTCCGGTCGTTCAACCTCCATATCATCAATCTGTGACGTCACGCCGTTCATCCCTAATATGATCGGCATCTCTTCAGGCGGATACGGATCCAGTGTGCCGGCTTTAAATGCTTTGTAAGCATTCGAAAGATTCTCTTTGGTGGCATCAGGGGAAATCCCCCGTCCCAGAAGCTTGTAAGCCGCCTCGTTTGCAACCAGCGGTTTTCCGGAGGGCGCTTCCACCATAAAAACACCGATGGGAAGGATTTGTAACAGTGAAGAGAACAGGTTGTTCTGACGATGAAGAGATTCCTCTCTCTCTTTCAATGATTTCTGGCTGGCTTCGTATTCTTTAATCTGTACCCGCACCATCGCTTCTGCGGCGATGAGTTCATCATTCTGGCAGCGAAGCTCCTCTTCATTCATCTGCAACTCTTCATTCTGTTCCTGAAGCGTATCTTTGGCGTTTTGCAATTCCAGAGTTCGGTCCTTAATCTTTTCTTCAAGGCCGGCTTGAAACAGCTCATTTTGACGTCGCTGGCTACGTTCCTCCAGTATTACAGACAGCATGTAACAGAAGTTTTTCACGTAATCCACATATGGCGCAAACGACTCCGAATCCCCAAGCGTAATATGGAGCTCGCCCCGATATATATCCCCAAGCAGGAGCGGAAATCGAACAGTCGATTCTTCCGTCTCTTCCTGGCCAGAATCAGTGCACCTGACTCCCGTAACGCCAGGTATGTAGAGAAGGCCACGGCAGACGAAACTGAATATGGACTTCTCATCAGGCAGACTGATCACAAAGTTCTGCATAAGCAACAGCTGCCCAAGAATTTCCGGTTTTAGCATTTAGGCCTTCCAGTCCACTGAATTCTGTTCATTTATTGGGTCAGAAAATCTTCGGGCTTGATATAAAACGGGTTGTGAACCACAGAACCTCTGACAATCATGAGCGGGTGGACCTTCAATACATCCATAATCATAGCTCCATCAAAGGAACGTGAATCATATTGGCAGACTGCAGTGACTGGATGATCCCGCAGGAGCAGGCTTACTTTTGATTCGTATTCCATCAGGCGATTCCCGCCGCTGACATGTTGGATTTCGGGCGCCATCTCACCTATCACTCTGGCGGCGGGATAGCCTTGAGTTACCGAATCATCGTAGTATTTAGTTAGCAAAGTGATCATTCGATTTGGGTCAAAACAGTCATTTTCAAAGTAAACCGCCCTTGTTCCCGCCAGCGTCAGTGCCCCGCTGTCAATGGCATCATTGTGTGAAATTCCATAGTTACCGAGGAATTCTCCAACGGCCTGTTCGGTGGCATTGTCAGAAAAACAGCAGGTACGTTCTTTTGACTGTAGCCCGCTAAGTATGTATTTGAGAAGTGACTCCTGCCGCTCGTCGTCACTGCTGAAAATCTGGCAGATATGAACTCCAGGCGGAAACGGTTGGTTGGTGAATCCGAGGGAAATTGTTTGATGGCAGTGCGGCATGACACTTTCTCCTTTCACATAACGATCGACAGAACTCAGAATTCTTCAGGGCATTATATCCTTGTTGGCAGACCTTCCACAACACTCTTCAACACCTCCCGCAACTGCACAAAATTATACGGCTTTGCCATCCACACCAAAAGGCGGGAGGGCACAACTCCCGCCCCGTTTTTGACGGAGAAGTTGATTTTTGATTTTGTTGGCTATTGCACCAGGGCGGGCCACAAACCGCGCCCTACAATCAACAAAAAACCGACGTACGGAAAACACCGCAACGCCGGTTTATAATGACATCAATCAGAATAGTTGTGACAAGTACATTTGTCAGGAGGAAATTTTTCTGTCTGTCTGTCTGTCTGTCTGTCTGTCTGTCTGTCTGTCTGTGCAATAGTTCTGCCACCAGAGACACCTTCTAAAACAGGGATTTTGAAGTCGTAACTATAGAGATATTCTTACGGAATGCAATCATAAATTGGATGGCCATGGAGCGGTATTTATCTGCTTGACTGGCCTAGCTCCTGGCAACAGAAATAACAGCGTCAGCACCCGAAAAACATGCCCGAACTGCTTCAATATCAACAGACGAAACGCCTTGTGAAGCGAAATATTCCTCCCAGTTTTTAACGCATAACGTTAGCTCCTCAACTATCACGTGCGCTTTGTCCCGCGACAAACCAAAACGGGCTGATAAGCTCACCGCATTTACCACGGTTGCCTCCCGACCCCTGTTTCCCAAAGACATGGAAAGCGAAAACTCTGTTCCAACACCGGAACCGGTAAGAGTCGGTACGATGTCATATGCCGGCGACAGAGCAAGTCCTTTTTCTCCCCACAAAAAACCGTGGTTACGCGGATGATCATCCGTATTTCTGCACAGGACATTGAATACCATGCGCCGGAAGAGCTCTTCGAGTTCTAAAGGCTGTGCCAATAAAACTGCCCGCATCCTGTCGGCCAATGCCGTGTAACTCCATTGGGTTCGATCACGTTCATCCCACTCCATGAGCGATAAAGCGCTTATAAAGCCAAAGCGCTGATACCCGAGTACCGTTTTGCGGCGATCAAAGCGCTTTACCAACAGTACATCCTTATCACCAACGGAAATGATGTTAACTTCCGGAATAGTTATGCCGCAGGCTTGTGCCAGCAACATGGTTGCATATTCTATCCGGGGAAAATTTACCGAATCACCACGAGCCGGAAACTTTGCGATCCAGAGGGTATCATCCAACTCCACAGTGCATTTCGGTCTGGCACCACCAATGCTGGTTCCCTGTTCAAGTAACTGAAACAGGTCGTGCCTGACCGGTTCACCATTTTGCAACTGCGTGGCCGCTTCCAGAATATCCTCTAACGATTGGAAAGAGGGTGGCCCTGTTTCCGGTTCCCCCTGTTCCAGTGAAACACGAAAATCAAGACAACCGACTCGTGAAGCATTGCCATGAAGCAGAAAGTCCATTTCTCCCAGTGACTCCGCAGGAGACTTCAGCTCGGCGGCGATTACCAGGCGACCCCAGTAATCGGGAGAGGCGTCCCGAAAAGCTCCATATAGACCGCCGTTAGCAACTGCATCACGAGGAACAGTTCCCGGTTGCAGTGTGACAGGGTCAACCGGCAGTGCGTTGAAACGTTCCAGGTAGCGGTGGCCGTAGGCAAAACGACCAATGCCATCGTCGGGATAGTGGGTGAAAATTCCGGCAGGGACGGCAACAGTCTCGCCGGGGAGGTATATGAATACGTATGCTTTTTGTTCACGAGTCATTTAAAAATCCAGTTCATCTTTTTTTTTCTGCTTTTTTCTGACCCTTTCCGGTAGGCGTTGCCTTTCTGCAAACATACCTACGGTGTCGTTCCCGGGAGCAGCAACTGACTGTAAATCATTCACCATGCCCAACAGGTGAAGTGCTGAAGACAGTACCGAAAGCCCCACCGCCGGATCACCGGCTTCAAGACGTGACAGGGTTTTTCTTGTAACCAGCATACTTCCGGCCATCTCTTCCAATGTCCAGCCACGGCGTTTTCGAGCGGTTTGGATATTTGTACCCAGCATTGCAATTGCCTGGTGTGCAGGAAGCGTAAGCCCATCTTTATTTAAAGATTTTCGAGTCATATATAACCCATTAAAAAGTTTAGCGGGTATTATATAGCACAATTATATAAAAGCTGACATGTTTTTTTGCCTATTTTGAATTCCCTGATCCCCGGGTAAAAAAGGGGTACAACAGAGGACACCCTGGTAATAATTATTGAACCCTGTGACTTTTCCATGTAGCGTGTTTTCTTAGGATTTATATGCAAAGGAGCTGAATGATGACCATGTATACAGCAATAAACCGGTTCGGAGTGATCGTAACAGTAACCTTACTCATACTCACAGGAGCGACTACTGCCATGGCAACAGAAGAAGCCCCCTACACGGTTATTAAAACTGATGATATTTTCGAGTTACGCGAGTACGCGCCCCAGGTTCTCGCCGAAATTATTGTTGACGGAGACCTGGAAGATGCCGGCAACAAGGCTTTCAGACCACTGTTTCGTTATATCTCCGGTGACAACAAATCACGCGGAAAGATTGCCATGACGGCACCTGTTTCGCAGGAACAGCAGGGAGAGAAAATATCCATGACCGCTCCGGTCAGCCAGCAGAGAATACAGGGAAAATGGGCTGTCAGCTTTATGATGCCGGCTTCATATACTATGGAAACCCTGCCGACTCCCGATGATCCAAACATCACGTTGCGGCTGGTTCCTGCCCGCCTGGTCGCTGCCGTTCGATATTCCGGCTTCTGGAGCGAGGAAAAATATCTGCTCCACAAAGAAAAACTGGAAAAATGGATTAAAGACAACCGGGTTACTGTTGCCGGAGAACCGGTATGGGCCCGCTACAATGCTCCTTTTACCCCGTGGTTCATGCGTCGCAATGAAATTTTGATTCCGGTAACTGCGGGTGCTAAGTGATTCTGCCGGAGGGAAAACCATGAATCGGAAAATCGTTCTTGTAACCGGCGCCAACGGCTTTATCGGCCGTCTGCTGACACAGGCACTTCTCGCTGAAGATAACCTGCAGATACGCTGTCTGGTGCGGAAGCCGGGTGAACCTGTTGATCAATCAATCGAAACCGTGCGGGGCGACCTGCTGGAACCGGGTACGTTGCCGACAGCGATGACCGGAGTAGACACCGCCTACTATCTGGTGCATGCCATGGCGGGAGGGCGGGCCGGTTTTGAACGGCGGGACCGTGATGCTGCGGAGAATTTCGTGCGTGCTGCCGAAAAGGCCGGTGTCCGGCGGGTTATTTATCTGGGAGGTCTGGGGGAAACCGGCGACGATCTTTCCGAACATCTGAAAAGTCGTCTGGAAGTCGCTGATATCCTCCGGTCGGGGAAGTTTGCCACCACGTTTCTGCGGGCAGCAATCATTATCGGTGCTGGGGGAGCCTCGTTTGAGATGGTCAAGGCATTGGTTGAGCGGCTGCCGTTCATGATCACACCGCGCTGGGTAACGACCCTCTGCCAGCCGATTGCGGTGGAAGACGTCATCAGCTACCTGGTCGGATGCCTCAAGGATGAGCGTACAAGCGGAGGCACATTCGACATCGGTGGACCTGATGTCATCACCTACAAGGAAATGATGGAGCATTTTGGGCGTATTTTGGGGCGTTCACTCTACATCCTGCCGGTACCGGTGCTGTCCCCTCGCCTCTCTTCCTACTGGGTCGGCTTTATCACACCGGTTGCCCCCTCGGTATCGATGCCGCTGATTGAAGGGCTCAAAAATGAGGTGGTCTGCCGTGAACATGCCATACGCTCCCTTATTCCACTACAGTTGACATCGTATGAAGATGCGGTCCGGCGCTCACTTGCGGCATTGAAATAATCCTAAAAGGGCCGTTCACGAACCACAGAGCAACAGAGCAACTGAGCAAAATAAAAGAATACTCCGGGTTGAAACCAGAAAAAATCTCTCACCTTTTTGGTTGAGTCTGTTGTTAATATCTCCACCTGATTTCTCTGTTGCTCCGTTGCTCTGTGTTTCAAATGCTTTTTCTAGGATAATCCCGAGGTACTACAATGCTCCGCTTCGGTCTCTGCTGCCTGTTCAAAGAAGAAACAGTTTCTTTCCGCACCACAACCGCTACAGCCCTTGCAACCATTCCCCGAGACCGTCAGCTGTTCAAATTGTCCGAAATCTGCCTGCACAACGCCCGCAGCCTGCTGCTTTCATTGAAAACAGTGCAGCGACTCGGTATCGGCGCGTTCCGCATCATGTCGCCGCTCTTCCCGCGCATGACTCACCCGGAAGCGGGCTACACCCTGGACTCCCTGCCGGACGGCCAGACCATCCGCGCCATACTGGAAACCTGTCGGATATTTGCATCGGAGCGACAGATCCGGCTCAGTTTTCATCCTGATCAGTTCGTCGTACTCTCATCACCCCACCCGGCGGTCGTCGCCAATTCGATTCGGGAACTGGAGTATCAGGCCCGGTTGGCAGAGATGGTCGGCGCAGATGTTATCAATATTCACGCCGGGGGAGTCTATGGAGACAAACAGGCGGCACTGGGGCGTTTCTGGGAGGTGTATGATCGGCTGCCCGATGCGGTCAGGAATCGACTGACGCTGGAAAATGACGATGTCAGCTATACGCCGGAAGATCTGCTGCCGATCTGTAGAGAACGAGACATCCCGCTGGTGTACGATGTGCATCATCACCGGTGCAATCCTGACAATTTGACGATTGAAGAGGCAACAGAACTGGCCGGAGCAACCTGGAAAAGCGTCGGGCGGGAGCAGTACTGCCACATTTCATCACCCAGGGGGGGATGGGAAATCGGCAATCCGAAGCCTCACGCTGATTACATCCATCCGGCCGATTTTCCAGACTGCTGGCGGGAGTGTACGATGACGGTGGACGTGGAAGCGAAGGCAAAGGAGTTGGCGGTTGTCAGGCTGATGTCGGACCTGCAAAGAATTAATCTAGACTAAGCATTTGAAACACAGAGGGCACAGAGAACACGGAGTAAAATCTGAGAGTTATAAACTGAAAGATGTTTTTTGATTCACCCAAAAGAATAATCTTGTTTTTGCTTTAAGTCCTTTATTTCTCTGTGTTCTCTGTGCCTCTGTGTTATTGAACTGTCGCTTTTAGAATTAAAACCCGTAGTTGACAAACAGGCCGCCCATCGCCTGATTTGCTGAGCCGCGCTCCTTCACCAGAGGGGAATTGACGACCGGTCCCGCCAGGCGGTCGAAACCGGCGACCAGAGAAACGGAAACCGATTTCGTCAGCGGCATAAGGGCGAAGGCATTAACTCCGTAGGCCGTGATACCTGCGTCAGCATGATACTGATCGAGCCCGGTACGCACTGACTGCTCGGGAGAAATTCCCCAATAGGCATTGGTAAATTTTTGATCGCCGAATTTGATATGCGGGCCGAAAGAGTAGATAATCGGAGGACCGTTATACGTCACAACCCCGCCGTAACTTGCCCTTCCCTCGGCAGTAAAGCCCTCATGCCCGGTAACACCCTTGTGCAGATGGAGCTGAACTTTGTATGGCTTTAATGAATATTCGGCAAACCCACCGAGCGAAACCGTGCCGGGAACATCACCCATTCCCTGCAGGGCGCTTTTGCCTCCGCCGGCAACCTGGAATATCGAACCACCATCCTTTTCAGAGCGGGCAAACGTATACGAGACAACCGGCCCGATACGCCAGCCGTCACTGTTGACAAGCGCATAGCCGATGCCGTCCCTGAAATTGGCAAAGAACTGTTCCTTATAGGTGACCCGGATATTCGGGACAGCAAGCAGGCTATAGGTTCTCGCACCGACAAAAGACGGAGCGACTATCAAACCGCCGCCGACTGACACCTTCCATTCACTCCGTACAGGCCCGGCGCCAGCCGTGGTTTCCTGAGCTTGAACTGTCGGGGCCAGTACCAGTAAAACGAGACAGCATATACATGTTAACAGGTGAAACATTGTCAAATCTCCTCTGCCGGCAGTAAAAAGAGTCTTGAAAAGTTTTATGAAGGGCGTACACTTTAGCGCATGGAGGGATTTATGACAAGAAATCGAAGAGTAAAGACCATTTTCGCCGCCACACCAACGATTGAAGGAGCCGGAGTACATCTCAAGCGCGCTTTCGGCTACCATCAGGTTCCGCAACTGGATCCGTTCCTGATGCTGGATGATTTCCACACCTCAAATCCTGATGAATATCTGGCCGGTTTTCCCTGGCATCCGCACCGCGGCATCGAAACCATTACCTACATCCTTGAAGGATTGGTCGAGCATGGTGACAGCATGGGGAACAAAGGGGTTATCGGTGCAGGCGATGTGCAATGGATGACCGCCGGCAGCGGCATTATTCACCAGGAGATGCCGCAGGAGAGTCCAACCGGTACCATGTGGGGTTTCCAGCTCTGGGCAAACCTCCCCGCCAGCCAGAAGATGATGCCGCCTCGCTATCGCGATGTCAGGGCGGCAGACATTCCGCTTGTGACCCTCGATAACGGAGTAACGGCCGGAATCATCAGCGGCGAGTTGAACGGTGTCCGGGGACCGGTACGGGAGATCGTTATCGATCCGGTACTGATGGATATTACAATGCCCGCAGACACCGACTTCAAAATGCCGGTAAAGGACGGCTACACTGTTGTGATCTATGTTCTCAGCGGAACAGCACGCTTCGATGATCAACCGGGAAAGATGATTGCTCCGCAGCATGCGGTGCTTTACGGGAAGAACGGTGATCAGGTTTCTATCAAAACGGCAGACCAACCGGTCCGGTTCCTGTTTCTCTCGGGAAAACCGCTTGATGAACCGGTTGCCTGGGGCGGCCCGATCGTCATGAACAGTCAGGAGGAGTTGCGGATTGCATTTGAGGAGTACCGGCAGGGAACGTTCGTGAAATGAATTTTGAGGAAATCCTGAAATGATCGACGTTAGTGTCAATCAACAGCTTTGCACAAGATGTGGCGTTCGGCTCATCGGCAGCTCACCGGTCCGGCAGGCAATCATGTATCTGAAACCGGAATCCAGCACCGTTTTCCCCTGCTGGTTCCGCGCAGCAAATCGTACTGTTGCCAGTCCCTGCTGCGGCTTGCTTGTTGAGCGGCGCAGATCTGACCAGAAGGCATCAACCGCAAGAAGGTCATCCGGATAGACCGCGTTCGGCAGAGCAACTTCAAGAATTCCGAGTCCGATAATAATTTCGACACCGTTCAGTGCATCCACGATGACCCTGGTACATGCGGACAGAGTGTGCAGTGAAGATGCGATGATACCGCCGAATCGTGAGGCCTCTGCGGCCGCATGATCGACATGAAACAGCTGCGGGTCGTACTGCGCGGCGAACGCCATGATTTCCTCACGACTAAGCGCAAACGAACGGCAGTCAAGCGGCGCTCCCTCTACGATATCCTCCCAGAATGTGATTGAACTCACCATAATTTCTTCCTCTTTTTGCATAGTGGCGTATGCGAAACCACCGGATAATCCGGCGTTGTCATACGGGTTTTCCTCTGTCAACCCGGCAGGAACCGCTGCTGCAACTGTGCCTCTTCGGCAGGTAGCGGCGGATACGGGCGAAGAGCTTGTAAAAAAGGCGGGCTACCGGGTTGATGATCGGCATGGTAATAACGGCACCGAGGAGACCGTACAGTGTTGAAGCAGGAAACGCCTGCCAGATCGCCCGGAACGCCTCAACCCCCCGGTATATCCGGTCTCTGCTGTCTATGGCGTGAAGTTCATACATGAATGATTCAAGCGGTATCAGGAGCGGCAGCGGATCAAACTCCGGGGAACTGATGTCTACCGCCACGAGCCGGCCTCCGTGATCCTTTCCCAGATAATGTTCTATCTCCGTGGCGCAGACCATACAGGAACCATCGTAAAACACTCGAAGAGGGAATTCAGGTTTATTCGGCATGAAGCGAGGGGGCTGATTGGACTGTATTATCCATAGCAGTTTCATTATCAGGCCTATCTTTGCTGTGATCCTTTGCCACCAGCATATAAATGGAAGGAACTACAAACAGGGTAAAGATAGTGCCGATGAACATGCCGCCGACGAGTACCAGACCGATTGAGTTACGGGCTGCAGCACCGGCACCGGAGACCAGAGTGAGCGGAAAATGCCCCGCAATGGTGGCGGCAGTGGTCATCAGGATTGGACGCAACCGGGTCATGGAAGCCTGGCGGACGGAATCCAGCTTGGAAAACCCATCCATCTGCAGCTTATTAGCAAATTCAACGACAAGAATACCGTTTTTGGCTACCAGGCCCACCAGCGTTACCAGTCCAACCTGTGAATAGATGTTGAGCGTTGTCGTCCACCCTTTGGTCCAGAAAGGGGTATTGGGATCAGGCATTTTCAGGAAGGTGAAAATAAGTGCACCGAAAATGGCCAGCGGGACCGACCCGGCAAGAATAACGAACGGGTCGCGGAAACTGTTGAACTGAGCGGCAAGCACGAGGAAAATCAGAATTACCGCAAGAGAGAAGGCCGGCAGAAACTTGTTCCCCTCGACCCGCAGCTGGCGTGACTCTCCCGTATAATCAAGCACATATCCTTTGGGCAGGATCTTGCCCGCCTCATCCTCCAGAAAGCGAAGTGCTTCGTCCAGCGGCCGTACCGCCACCCCGCTGATCTTGACAGCATTCAGCTGTTGAAACCGGTTGAGTGAACGGGGAACTACCGACTCCTTGAGCGTAGCAACGGTGGAGAGCGGAATCAGCTTTCCGTTCGGACCGGTAACCCGGATGTCATTCAGCTGTTCAGGATTCAGGCGCCCGACCCGTTCAATTTGCGGAATAACCTTGTAACTGCGTCCGGCAATATCGAAGCGGTTGACGAATCCACCCCCCACCATACTCCCCATATCAGCCGTAATCTGCGCCAGGTTGAGCCCCAGAGCAGCGACCTTGTCACGATCGATAACAAATTCGGTCTGCGGCTGATCAATTTTGACATCTATCAGCGGCGGAAAGGCAAACATGCCGCTCTTCATCGCCTGAATCTGGAGTTTTTGCGCAAACTCCAGAATCTGATCGCTCTCGGCAGTGGAAGCCAGGATGAACTCGACCGGAAACTGCCCTCCTCCCGGCAGGGCCGGCGGGGTAACGGGGAAGACCCGCACTCCTGGAATAGTACCCAGTTTTTGTTGCACTTCCGGTAGAATCTCGAAGATGGTTCTCTTACGTTCGTCCCACGGCTTGACAATCATGCCTCCGAAGCCGGAGGAGGGAAACGTGATCTGGAAGGTAAAATCTGTCTCAGGTACGCTCATGAATGCTTGATTGACAGCGGCCGCATAACTGCGGTTCTGATCGAGAGTCGAATTCGCCGCAGCATCAAGAATACCGAAGATAACCCCCTGATCCTCCGTAGGGGCAAGCTCGCGGGCAGACATGGTGAACATCGGAATCGTCAAAAGGCTGATGATGATCCAGACGGTGTACACCGCCGGGCGAGCCGCAAGAGTTTTGTCAAGCAGTCGTCCATAAAAACCCCTCAGACGTGAAAAATCGCGGGCAATCCGTCCGGCAAATCCATGTTCCTCCATTCCCGGTTTCAGTAGTTTTGCCGACATGACCGGTGACAGGGTCAGAGCCACTATACCGGAAATGGTGACCGCCCCGGCCAGAGTCAGGGAAAATTCACGGAACAGGGAGCCGGTTAAGCCCCCCTGCAGGCCGATCGGGAGGTAGACAGCGGCGAGGGTGATCGTCATGGCGATTATCGGCCCCAGCAGTTCTCTGGCTCCCAGAAGAGCCGAATCAAGCGGAGATTTCCCCTCACTCAGATGTCGTTCAACGTTCTCCACCATTACAATGGCGTCATCTACGACAAGACCCACCGAGAGCACTACCGCCAAAAGAGTCAGAAGATTGACAGTAAAGCCGAAGACCTGCATCAGGAACACCGCACCGATCAACGACACCGGAATTGCGACAATCGGGATCAGTACCGAACGGAAAGAACCGAGAAAGAGAAAAATAACCACCATCACGATAATGAGAGTATCCCTGAGAGTACTCAAAACCTCATGAATGGCATTATTTATGTAGTTCGTGGCGTCGTAGGCAATTTTACCCTTCATGCCGCTGGGCAGATCGCGCTGGATTGCTTCCATCTCAACCTGCACTCGCTTGATAACATCTATCGAGTTTGCGTTAGGGAGAGGCCAGATGCCCATGAATACTGCCGACTGCCCGGAAAAGCGCACTTCTGCTTCATAATCTTCGGCCCCCAGCATCACATCGGCAATGTCTGACAGTCGCACAAGAGCGCCGTTCTGTTCCCGCACAACCAGGCGTTTGAATTCGTCGACCGTGTTGAGGTTGGTATTTGCCGAGAGGTTAACCTGAATCAGCGATCCCTTGCTACGTCCCAGAGGCGCAAGTACGTTGTTGACGGCAAGGGCCTGCCGAACCTGAGACGGGCTGATATTAAGAGCCGCCATCTTCTCAGGCTTAAGCCAGACCCTCATGGCAAAAGTGCGGGCACCGAGAATATCCGCCCGCTGCACGCCGGCAATAGCCGACAGTCGCGGTTGTACCACCCGGGCAAGATAATCGGTGATCTCGTTCTGCTTGAGGAGATCAGAGGTAAAGCTGAGATATGCCGAGGCAAACTGGCTGTCTGCCGATTCAATGTTAATTGCAGGAACTTCCGCCTCTGTCGGGAGATCACGGCGCACCTGATTAACCTTGGAACTGATTTCAGACAGTGCTTTAGTAGCATCAAAGTTGAGTTTGAGACGCACCTTGATGGTGGAGAGACCGAGACTGCTCTGGGATTCCATGTATTCGATGCCGTCAGCAGCGGCAATGGCACGCTCCAGGGGCGTTGTGACAAAGCCACGCACCAGATCGGCATTGGCACCGACATATACCGTAGTTACGGTGACGGCCGAATTCTCGCTACGGGGGTACTGGCGCACGTTGAGAGAGCGAATAGCCTGCAGGCCGGCAATGATGATCACCAGGTTGACTACCAGAGCGAGGACGGGACGACGTATGAAGAGATCGGTAATGTTCATGGCGGATCAGTTGTTTTCCGGCTTTGGAGCCTGCTGGAACTGTGGTGCAAGCTTGTTGTCGACCACCGCCGTCTGTCCGTTACGCAGTTTGAAAACACCGGTACTGACGACAGTTTCCCCGGCTTTTAGACCGGAGGCAACCGCGACAAAATCCCCGCGTTTTTCCCCCAGACGCACAAACTGTTGACGAAGCACCTGCCCTTTCCCGTCCTTGGCAGGCTCAACTACAAAGACCGAATCACTGTAGGGAGCATACAGCACCGCTGTCGCCGGTATTACAATCACCTGCTGGCGGACCGGCAACCCGACCGATGCATTGACGAACATACCGGGGCGTAATCGTTCTGATTTGTTGGATACCGTTGCCTGGACCTTCACATTGCGGGTTTCGGCATCGACCAGCGGATTGATAGCGGTGATTTTGCCGGAGATGGCGTCACTGCCGAGGGCATCACCACTGAGGCGCACCGGAAAACCCGCTCGCAGTTGTGACAGTTGCTGCTGGGGGATGGAGAAATCCACGAAAATCGGATCAAGTGCCTGCAGGGTTACAATCTGATCCCCCTCTCGCAGCATCTGACCAAGATTGATCTGGCGGATGCCCAGTCTCCCGGCGAATGGTGCGCGGACTGTTTTTTTGGCCATGGCGGCCCGGATTGCATCAACCTGTGCTCTGGCCTGCAGCGATGCAGCTACAGCCTTATCAAGGTCGGACTGGGTAGTGATGCCGTCTGCAAGCATCCGCTGGGCTCGTTTCAGTTCACTATCAGCAAGAGCCAACTGAGCTTGAGAGCCCGGCAGCTGTGCTTCCTCCGAGCTGATATCCTGCTGGAGCAGCAGGTCACCTTTTTTAACCGCCGTGCCTGGCTCAAACAATATCTTAATCACTTTGCCGGGAGACTCGGCGGAAACGTTGACACCTTGAACCGCAGTCAGAGACCCCACCGATCTTAGTACGGTTTCCCACGATTCATCCGTAACAATTGCAGTAGTTACCGTTTCGGACGGCGGAACAAATTTCTTTCCACTGTCGATCATGGATCTGATCTGCAGGGCTTTTATTCCAGCAAGAACGGCGACGATGATAAAAACGCCGAGCAAAGCAAAAAAAATACGTTTTTTCATGTTGTTCAGACTCCATTGGTGTGAGGTGTTCATCATGATTCAATCCATTATATGCATATCCAATACTACAACCTTATTAAATTCTTATATCACGAGAGAATAATGCAAGGAAAGTCTATATCATTTTATTTGAGCTTTTATACGACTTAACTATCAGCGGTCAGCTAACAGCAGCCTGAAACAAGAAAAGGGGCGCCTCACGGCGTCCCTTTTCTATACTCATCTCTCCACCCTGTCGTCAGCTTTAAGGGCCTCCGGCGAGTTCCTTAATTGTGGAAATCAGTATACTGCTTCAGGCAGACCCGCGTATTGAAGGCAGCACACCACAGCAGGGAGCGATCCCCGTTCTATTTAGCATTCCGCCCGGGCGCATCATCCAACGGGCAGGGTAGAGAGAACGATCGTATGATCGATTATTACTCCGATGGCAGTATTAATTCAAGAGTTTTGTATACGCTTTCATCTGCCCTGCAAAAAAGCAGTCAAGAGTCCTATTTCATTCATCATTTTTTCAAAACCGGCAAATGTCAGTGACTGAGGCCCGTCGGAAAGGGCTTTTTCCGGCTCCGGATGCACTTCAATCAGGACACCGTCCGCTCCGGAGACCAAAGCCGCCTTTGCCATAGGTGAAACGAGCGAGCGTTTCCCGGTCGCATGAGAGGGATCAACCATGATCGGCAGATGCGACATTTCCTTGATCAGCGGTACAATCGAGAGGTCCAGCGTGTTACGGGTAGCGGTCTCAAAAGTGCGAATACCCCGCTCACAGAGAATAACCTGATCGTTACCTTCCGCAAGAATATATTCGGCCGCAGCCAGAAACTCTTCGACCGTCGCACTCATACCCCGCTTTAACAGCACCGGTTTACGGATTTTGCCCAGTTCGCGCAGCAGGTCAAAGTTCTGCATGTTGCGGGCGCCAACCTGCAGCAGATCAGCATACTCGGCAACCAGACCGACATTGTCCGGACTCATAATTTCGGTGACAATCGGAAGGCCGCTCTCTTTTCCGGCTATTGCCAGCAGCTTAAGCCCCTCTTCGCGCAGCCCCTGAAACGTATGCGGCCCGGTGCGCGGCTTGAAAGCACCGCCACGCAGCATATCACCACCACACTTTTTCACAAAGAGCGCAGTCCTGACGATCTGATCCAGACTCTCAACAGCACAGGGTCCGCCAACAACGACCGGACGGCATCCCTGTCCAACTTTAACTCCGGCAACATCAACGATCGTATCTTCCGGATGAAAATCACGCGACACCAGCTTATAGGGTTTCGACACATGGATAACCCGCTGTACTCCGGGCAGCTCAAGTATCTTGCTGTCATCCACATAGCCGTGGTTACCAAGTACGCCGATAGCGGTTCGTTCACTCCCCGGAATCGGTTCCGCCCTGAAGCCCATTTCCTGAACGATGCGGGAAATGGCATCGACATCTGCCTGTGTTGCGTTGTGGTTCATGACGATAAGCATTGTTGTATCTCCATTCTTTGCTGTAATGTTCTGAATTTATATGACTCCACTACACTCTTCTATAGTTTTAATCCCGGCAACTGCTTCGCATATCCCTGATATCTGTGAACCCTGTCTGTAATTACCTGAATTAAATTCCGCGCAAATTCTTCTTCAGCAGGCGTAAGAAGTTCCGGCAGAGAGATTACCGTCAGCGAGCGAAGCATGTTGTTACAGAGTGAATCGAGCATCCGGGCTGCCTGACGTTGTGGCAACCTGCACTCAAAACACATCTCGGCCAGTTGCCATGCCTGGATATTGTCAGGGTCAAAGACGCCGCCAATTGCCATCGCGATATCGCGATCATACTGATCTCCGCAGACGTCGAGACAGACCAGATCGTATGCCGGAGCAAGGTCAATTCCTTCTTTTCCAACGAAAAAGGAAATATTTTTCGCATGAGCATCACTGTTGCCGATCAATAATTGAAACAATGCCCGGTTCAACATGTCCCTGATCGTCAGCGCAGGGACTCTGCATGACTTGGCAGAATTAAATAACATTTGCAACGATGCGCCAGTCCTCAATCCGGCAGCATGTCCAGTTTTGCCGAACGGCCGCTCATATTTGTATGTTGGCAGCAAATCCAGCATCTGGCAACCATCTATCAGATGTAGACGCTTGATCAACCTGTCACCGATCCACATTCTGTCAAAGCGCTCCACCACCAGGACCGGCTCCCCTATCCTCTCAAACTTGACGTTGGCCGCAGGTAAACCGGCCAGGTGAGCAAGCGTCATACAAATAAATTCATTGAGTACAAGATGTATGTTTTGCCTGGTATCGAATTTTAGAATGTGGGTTGAGGCGAGATCTCCTTCGCCAAAGCCAAAAGTGCCATCCGGCATAATCAATACGGGTAATTTATTCTGCACTCCTGCAGTTGAAAGCCGTTGTTTGCCGTCCCAGAGGCCGATAGACCTATCATTGCGTTCACGAATTCTTTCCTCCAGTTCCTGTGTCTCAATTGGCCGGAAATTAGTCGTGTTTGTCTCGCTCCCTGCACCATCAAAACGGAAGGTGAGTGCCCCGGTGGTTTCAGATCCTATCTCGGCGATCAACCCAAAAATGTTTGACTTGGAAATATGCGAGGATAACGATAATTCATCAAGCCACCTCCCTTCAGGGAGGAGGTTGGAAAGAAAACGCCTGACAGAATCATGAGGGGATTTGTGAAACTGCAGGTGTGGAGAGACCGGAAATCCTCCCCCGCTAATCCAGGTTTCATCATATTCCAGGCCATACGTCTCAACCGGTCCATCGAGAATAATCTTTCCGAGATAGATGCCATCCAGGTAGGTCAGGAGGCTTTCTGTCATGAGGTTACCCTGCTACCGATAGTAAGTGATATTCCAAGCATCCTACAGACAGTCAGGATTGAACTCAACTTAACATCGCCGCTGGCTTTCTCTATCTTCTGCATGGTGCCTACAGCCACACCACAGAAAGCGGCTGCCTCATGGATTCCCATACCAGTCCTGGTGCGGCTTGCTCGTACAAAAGCACCGAGTGTCTCCGCATCAAGCAATGGCTGGGATTCCGGGACAGGCAACCGTGTTATTACTCTTCGCATACTCTGCTCCATTGTTGCGTTTTACACCATATAATACGATTGCAGTGCTACTATAGTTAAGAATATGCCTAAATTCAATACAAATATCACTGCAATGATATTAACAACCATTTTAAACGTTTCTGAAACTAAAATATCACTGCAATGATAGATAAAAGTCGTAAGCAGGCTTCGCTCGCGATTTGGTTATCTCCAGCGTACTAGCCCTTCTTCACTTTCTGGCTGGAAACTTGATTTTTTATTTCTTTGTACATTGAGACTTGACCACTCTGGGCTCTGCTTAAGGCTTCTGAAAATATGGGAAGCGTCCCTCTTTTCCCCTTGCTTAAGGCTTCTGAAAATATGGGAAGCGTCCCTCTTTTCCCCAAGATGTACTACTGGAATATGATGCCATTACATAGATGCAGAGTTGCGCAAATATTATACACATTCCGTTGACAACAAAACCCGGTTGTGGCATAAAAAGCCATAACCTGATTGAGAGGGAAACGTGGGAGACGCACAACCGGTTTTGAGTTATCGGCGTGACCTGCCGAATGGCGACATCATACAGGTGGTGGTCTGGTTGTTATCGGAACCGCTGCCGGGATCGCCGCATCCGTATAAATACCGGCTGCACTATCAGAAAGCCGATGCCAGTGATTACATCCGTTATGACAACGAACGGGGCAAAGGTGATCATCGGCATATCGGCGACACAGAAGAGCCGTATTGTTTTAAATCGGCAAAGAAGCTGGCACAGGATTTCTACGCAGACATCAAGCAGGCCCGCACGACAGGAGGTATCTAATGGACAGGGATTTCAAGGTGAAGATTGAGACGGAAGAAGAGTTTTTTGCCGATCTGATTGCGCAAGCCGAAAAGATAGATCAGGGCGTAATCCCCGAAAAGACTGTTGAGCGGGTATCCTTCCCCGATTTGGAGACTTTTTACCGTTACTGCACTCCCAAGCGCCTTCAGTTATTGCAGGAGTTGCACAAGGTCGGCAGTATCAGCATCAACGCCCTTGCCAAGCATCTGCACCGTCATTACAAGAATGTTTTTCAGGATGTAAAAACACTGGAGACTGCCGGTCTGGTGGAAAAGACAGAGGCGGGGAAATACTGCGTGCCGTGGGATGAGTTTACTGCTACGGTGCGACTG
>VFJW01000064.1 GCA_009885845.1 Geobacter sp. | reverse complement strand
TGAGCCATCGCGCACCGGATTTTTTCAGCAAGCATCGCATCTATGCCGGTGGCAACCGTCAGGTCTGCAGCACCTGTCATCAGGAATCATTCTGCTCAGACTGTCACACCAACAAGAGTGAGATCAAACCGAGTGATATGTTCTCCAATTCCCCCGAACGCAATCTTCCCCATCGCGGCGATTATCTCAGCCAGCACAAAATAGATGGCCGGGTAAATCCGGTTTCGTGTGTCAAATGTCACGGACGCCAGAATAATGAGAGGTGCGCGTCATGTCACAAATAAAAATAGCTGCTTTGATCATCTCAGTATCAATGGCGCTTGCGCTTGCCGGCTGCGGCGACAAAAATGAAAAATCAACATTCGATGCCGATAGCGGCCATCCTTCGAATTGGATGACGACCCACAAAACATCCGCCACGGCAAACGTTAACAACTGCACAAAGTGTCACGGGACCAGCCTGGACGGCGGGATTGCCCAGGTAAGCTGCTTCAGCACGACACGAACATCCTACAACGGTTTCGCCTGTCATGCCACTAACCCGTTAACCAACGTAAACTGCAGCTCATGCCATGTCTCACCGCCCAACGGCACAACAGCACCCAATCGGGCCGGAGCTCATGCAAAGCACGTAGCTCTGGCCGGCGTTACCTGTGCAACCTGCCATGATGGCGGTGGCTCCGGTACGTCAAACCACGCCAAATCCCTTACTGTTTCACCGTTTCCCGTATCATATCAGGCAAAAGCTTCTACCGCTTTTGGCTATAACAGTGCCGACGGTACCTGTTCCGGCATCATCTGCCATGGCGGCCTGAAAACTCCTCAGTGGGACAGTACTGTTGCGATTGGCTGCGTACAATGCCACGAGCAGGGAACCGCTTCTGCCGTACCGCAGTACAATAGTTTTTTCTCGGGTCTATGGACAATCACTGCCGGCACTCCGGTCAATTTACACAACCTGCACAATCTGGTGAATATTCCAAGTACGACAATACGAGTCGTCTGTA
>VFJW01000062.1 GCA_009885845.1 Geobacter sp. | reverse complement strand
GGATTTTGAAGGCTGTTGATGAATTATGGGAGAGGACAGATGATCAGCAGGTTCGTGCCTTGATCGTTCAGATTCGTTTTGGTGAATATGCCGACAAACGCGAACTGCTTGAACAGATTCGCTTGAAGGAAGAAGATTCTTCCGTGACATTGGCTGCCCGTGAAAAGCTGGCACTGATGCTGCGTTGTTTTCTTCATCCTGCCCAACCGGATGTCCTGAAGCTTCAGGCAGCACAGATGCTGCTGTTTAAAATCAGGGATTCTGCCAGTCGTCTGGCTGCTCTGGAATATCTTGCCTCTTATCTCGAGAATAAAAATCTGAACTATGCCGAACAGGGGAGCATTGCTACGGTTGTTGAATCGCTTCTGGAGGAAAAACATCTGGGAGAACCGGTTCGTGATAAGTCCCGGTATCTGCTTTTTATTGCCGATCCGCATCGTTTGAAGGGTGAAAATGAACAGAAATCTTTGCTGAGCTACATGAGGGGAATTGTTGAAGGGGAGGGTTTCCCCAGTCAAAATGCTGAAAAACGTGTTCTTGATGCTCTCGGAACGTTTTCTGCCATGTCGATTCCCAACGAAAATTTGAAAAAGGCGGCACAATATCTGGAGTTCAAGATTAAAAACCCCAAGAGCCCTGCCACCTGGAATGCAATTTCAGCAGCATGAGCTAACTATCCTGCCTCCTCCGAGAACTTCATCACCTCGATAGAAAACCAGTGCCTGTCCGGGCGTGATCGCTTTTTGCGGCTGGTCGAAGTGAACTTCACAGGCATCCCCCGGCAAAAGGCGTACCCGGCAGTCGACCGGTTGGTGGCGGTAGCGGATTTTGCAGGTCGCGGCAAACTCATCTCCTTCTTGTGTTACGACCCAGCTGACAGCTTCCGCCTGCAGACCTGCTGCATAGATATGCTGCTGTTCCCCCACTTGAATGACATTTCGTACAGCATCAATTGCGACCACATATAATGGCTCATTCCAGGCAATCCCCAGTCCTTTGCGTTGTCCGATCGTATAGCGATGTATGCCGTGATGTCGCCCGAGTATTTGCCCGTTCAGATGGATAATATCTCCATCAGCGACGGCTAAAGCCCCGCTGTTTTCCAGATAGGCCACATAATCATCATTCGGAATGAAGCAGACCTCCTGGCTGTCGCTTTTCTCCGCCACCGGTAGAGCGAATTCACGTGCGAGCCGGCGCACGTCATCTTTGCTCTCGACCGTACCGAGCGGGAAGATGACGCGCTGTAACTGCTGCTGTGTCAGCGTATAGAGAAAGTATGACTGGTCTTTACGGGAGTTGCAGGCGGTGCGGAGGTGGCAAGTTCCGTCCGGATCAACGGTTTTTTTGACGTAGTGCCCGGTTGCCAACAGATCGGCACCTAATTCATGAGCCTTCTCCAGCAGCAGCCCGAATTTTATGTAGCGGTTACAGCGTACGCACGGATTGGGAGTATGTCCTGCCCGGTATTCATCGATGAAGTCGCCGATTATCAGCCTGCTGAAATCCGGGGCAAAGTCGGCTACGTAGTGAGGAATCTCAAGATGCCCCGCAACAACGGCAGCATCGTGAACGGCTGAACCGATACCGCTGCTGTGCGGAGCAAAGAGGCGCATGGTGATGCCCATGACGTCGTGTCCCTGTTGTTTTAACAGGGCGGCGGTGACGGAGGAATCGACCCCTCCGCTCATGGCTACGGCAATTTTCATTGTTCTTCCTTGAGACAAGAGATGTGTGATCAAAAAAGGTCAGCGTGTGTGCCGGTGCGTTCGAGAATTAAATCTTCATCGGTCGTGCGATAAATCAAAATCCAGTCTGGCGAAGAGATCCTTCGCCGAATCACAACGCGTAAGCCCTTTGCCTTCGGCGCTTTCCTGCAAGGCGGCAGCAGTCACAGCATTCGGGACATGCGAAGAGGCGCGGCATGCGCTCCACTCCTGCGATTCAATCCAGTATTGAAGGGCTTCGCGCGCAAGAGCCGCCTTGCTCACTCCGGCTGTTTTCGCCATATCCGCTAGTTTGTGTTCTGTCTCTACCGGTAATCTGACTGCAAGCATAGGGCCTCCCATGAAATGTAAACGAACGGGTTGATTCTATCATAAATCTTCCCCAAGTATCAACCTCACAACCTGATTGGCCTGGTGATGTGCCGCGATACCGACACGGGGCGCCATAAGACCGTTGCCCGGCGCCGCTTCCGACACAGAGTCGCCTGTCAGATAGAGCCGCCGGGAAACTTTACGCGTCGAGATACTGTTGTTTGATCCGTATCCGGCCAGACCCGAAGCGGCAACGACAGTACTTTGGGGCATCGATTCGAGTACTCTGTTTACCAGCATTGCTTTCATGTCGGCGCGGTCAAACGCTTCAACCACGACCTGACAGGCGGAGAAGATTGTCGGAATATTTTCAGAAGTGAGCAGCAGTTGGTGCACTTCTACCGTTACGTACGGATTGATGCGTTTCAGGTTGCAGGCGAGCGCGTCAACTTTATACTGACCGATCTGGTCGATGAAATACTGCTGACGATTGAGGTTGGAAGGTTCTACAACGTCAAAGTCGGCAATAACCAGAGTGCCTACCCCTATCCTTGCTAATGCTACCGCTACCGCCGAGCCAAGGCCCCCAACGCCGGCGATTCCAACCGAGGCTTGTTTTAATCGGGCATGAACGCCGGGAGTGTGCCGTGCAGCCATCAACCCTTCCAGTTCTTCTCTCGGTGGTATTTCCCCGCGCCTGATCACATATACTTCATCGCCGTCATGCAATATTGTATCTGCCGCGGCCGGAAATCCGTTCAGAATGAGTACGTCAGCCCCTGGTTTATAAAGTTCTGCGATGGCTTTGAGTGTGAGGCTATCCTCGACTTCTGCTCTCTTTTCGTTGATCTGAATCTTCATGGTTATTACCCGATCGCCTGCTGCAGGTCTGCAATCAGATCATCCGGGTCTTCCAGGCCGACCGAGAGTCGAACAAGTGTATCGGTTATCCCTTTACGTTCCCGCTCTTCTTTCGGTAATGCCGCGTGCGACATTTTTGCCGGATAGGAAATGATGCTTTCAACACCTCCCAGGCTGACTGCAAAGGCAGCCAGATGGGAGTTTTCCAGTAACCGTTTGGTTGTTTCATACGAGTCAAGTTCAAACGAAAAGACGGCGCCCGGACCATCGGCCTGAGAGTTATGAATGACGTGCCCGGGATGCTCTGGAAGACCCGGATAATGAATGGCGGTAACACGCGGATGCTGCTTTAGCCACGCAACAATTTTGAGGGTGTTCTGCTGACTTTGATCCATTCTGACCTTGAGGGTTTTAACTCCGCGCAGTGTCAGGAATGAATCCTGTGGCCCCAGTCCGGTGCCGAAAGCATTCTGGATGTAGCGGATACGACGTCCCAGCTCTGTATCTCTGACGACAGCGAAACCACAGAGGACGTCGCTGTGCCCGTTGATGAACTTTGTGCCGCTGTGCAGGACGATGTCACAGTCAAGTTCCAGCGGCCGCTGCAGATAGGGGGTCATAAACGTGTTGTCCACCAGCGAGATAATGCCGTGACGACGGGCTATTGCGGCTGCTCCGCGCAGGTCCGTGACCTTCAGGAGTGGATTTGATGGTGTTTCGAGGTAGATTCCTTTTGTTTCGGGTCGGACGGCGGCTTCAATAGCCGCGAGATTGGTTGCATCCACAAAGGTGGAGAGTATACCCATACGGCTGAATATGGTCGAGAGCACCCGGTAGGCGCCGCCGTAGACATCGTCGCAGACGACCAGATGGTCGCCGGGAGAGAAAATCATCAGAGTCGTGGAGATAGCCGCCATACCTGAGGCAAAGGCCAGGCAGCGAGTACCACCCTCCAGCACCGCAATCGTATCTTCCAGCGCTTCGCGGGTCGGGTTGTCCCCGCGGGCATAGTCATATTTGCTGAAATGGTCAACCGAAGTCTGCCGATAGGTTGATATCTGGTAAATCGGCACCCCGAGCGCGCCGGTCTGCTGGTCGACTGTCGGGCCGCCGTGGATCAATTTGGTGGCAAGTTTCATCTCATCCCTCCAGCGCCTGTCGTAAGTCTTCAATCAGATCGTCACAATCCTCAATCCCGACTGACAGTCGCAGTAATACGTTATTAATCCCCAATCTGGCTCGCAACTCCGGCGGGATGTCGGCATGAGTCTGTACCTCGGGGAAGGTTATCAGACTTTCAACTCCGCCCAGACTTTCGGCAAACGAGATCAGGCTTGTTTTAAGCAGAATCTGCTCGACCAATTCATGCTTGTCAACCTCAAAAGCGATCATGGCGCCGAAACCGCGTGCCTGTCGACTCATCAGATCGTGATCGGGGTGATCTTTGAGGCCGGGATAATACACTTTTGTGATTCGCGGGTGTGTTGTCAGCCATTGTGCAATCCGTCCTGCATTTTCCTGCTGGCGATCGAGCCGGATTCCGAGGGTTTTGATACCGCGGATCGTCAGCCAGGAATCCTGAGGCCCCAGTACCGCACCAACCGAGTTCTGATGAAAATAGACCAGTTCCGCCAGAGCCGGGTCCTTGACCGTCACCAGGCCGGCTACGGTGTCGTTGTGCCCGGCGAGGTATTTGGTCGCACTGTAAACGGCAATGTCGGCACCCAGATCGAGTGAACGGAACAGGTACGGTGTCAGGAAGGTATTGTCGGCAATCAGCAGCAGTCCGTGTGCTTTGCAGACAGTCGAAATTGCCGGCAGATCGGCGAACTTGAGCAGTGGATTGGTGAGAGTTTCAACAAAAACAGCTTTGGTGGCTGGACGGATCGCGGCAGAAACCGCGTGAGTGTCACTGGTGTCGACATAGCTGAAGGTGAGTCCGTACTGAGTGAAAATCCTGTCAAACAGGCGGCAGGTGCCGCCGTAGAGATCCTCAGTGACAATCAGGTGATCACCTGATTTAAACAGGAGCAGCAGGTTGGCGATGGCTGCCATGCCTGAAGCATAGGCAAAGCCGCGGGCTGCGCCGTCCAGTCGTGCAATGCCGAGCTCGAGTGCCTCCCTGGTCGGATTGCCGGAGCGGCTGTAATCGTAACCGGTGCTTTGCCCGAGCCCCGGATGCCTGAAAGTGGCAGTCTGGTAGATCGGTACAGTGACCGCACCGGTGCGGGTATCCCATTCAAGCCCGATTTGTACCGCCTGAGTTGCAATGTGCATGAATGCCCTCCAAAAACTAGTGATCCCCTTCCGGGGTGCGGAAGAGGATCTTTGGGATTACGCTCTTCCTTATCTATGCGAAACCGCGAACGGTTTCGCTGGAATTGGCACCTTGCCCGCAGGGCTGGTTG
>VFJW01000155.1 GCA_009885845.1 Geobacter sp. | reverse complement strand
TTTTGAAATGGGATGGATGAGGGTTATTCATCAGGACTTCTTCGATAGTTTGAAGATATTTTCATTTTTAAAACGGTCTCGATATTAAACTGTGATCCGGTGACACCGTGGCCTTGTGACATTACAAAAAAAAGTAGAGATCCAGATTTAAAGAATGAACCGGTTGGTTTCTCCTCAGGGCCCGGTTCTTCATTAAAAACTGATACAACAATATTTCAAGGGTCACATGTGTCTCAGTGTCACAGAGTCATTTCCTGTTCCTGCGGATATAGTCAGCCAGGGTCCGGAGCGACTGGAGCACCTGACGACTTGACTCCGTACTTTCAATCCTGACATTGAATTTGCGCTGCACAGCCACTACCACTTCTACGGCGTCAAGTGAGTCGAGGTCAAACGGTGAGTCGGGGCCGATCAGCGGTGCATCCAAAGACACATCTGCCGGGATGGGAACGGTAACCCTGCACGCTTCGATCAACATCTCTATCAGTTCCTGTTCTAGATTATCTTCCACGATATTCTCCTATCACTGGGTACGGTTATTCCGCATTGCTAATCCGGAAATTGTTACGGTTACAATAAAAAAGATCAACAGGTATGACAGTTCCGGAAGGACGGCTCGCAAATTGCCCCCTCTGACAAAAATCTCCTGAAAAGCGGTCAGTCCCCAGGCGAGAGGTGAAATGGTGCTTATTTCCTGCATGTACCGGGGCATGACGTACACCGGAACCATGATCCCGCCCAACGCAGCGGCAATAACTATCGATACCGCACCGAACATGGACGCCTGCTCGTAGGTTTTTGCCAGGGTGCCGACCATCAGGCCATAACCGCTTGCCGCCAGTGAAGCGGCCAGAACAACAGGAACTATGGTCACCAGCTCCGGGCCTATTTCCAGCCCTGCCGGCCCCAACAATGGGAGCAGATAAGATCCCGCCAGCAGCATCAGGGCAAACTGGACCAGACAGACAAACACATAGGCGCAAATTTTTCCAATCAATATACTGACGGGAGATACCGGCAT
>VFJW01000035.1 GCA_009885845.1 Geobacter sp. | reverse complement strand
CGTTACCGTTCCCGTATCTCCGGCCCGCTGCTGGACCGGATAGACATACACATCGAAGTTCCGGCAGTTAAATATCGCGACCTGGCGGATCGTGGCGAGGCTGAAAGCTCTGCAGCAATTGCCAGGCGGGTAGAGCGTTCACGTGAAATCCAGCTGGAACGGTATAAAGGAACTAAAATACACTGTAACGCCCAGATGACGCCCCGTTTCATCAAAAAATATTGCGAACTGGACGCCAGCGGTAATCGTATGTTGGAGCTGGTTACCGACCGGCTCGGCTTCTCTGCCCGTACGTACACCCGTATTCTCAAAGTCGCCAGAACTATTGCTGATCTGGATGGTAGCGTGACCATTCATGAACAGCATATAGCTGAGGCAATTCAGTATCGGAGTCTAGATAGGAAGACGTCGTAAACGTCATATATCTACTGATATGATATGTTGACAATAAATGTGCACCTGGTGTGGGTGTAACCCCTTAAATCGCTCAATAAGAAGATGTACACGACTTCATAAGTTACCAAGGTAAAAGCTTTGTCCCATTTAGCGTGAATTCATCCCAAAAGTTTTCAAGTCTTCTGCGTATTTCATCTGTAGGCACGTATTCTACTCCGGTCAAATTCTCATTTAACTGTTTCTGACTACGAATACCTGGGATAACACAACTAACTTCATCATATGCAAGCACGTATCCGAGGGCTTTTTGAGTAAGAGTCGAGCCGTCAGCGGTAAGCCAATCCAGGCTTGAGATTAATTTTGCGCGTTGTTTAATTTCATCCTCAGACCATCGTCCACGAACACCGTCAAACTTGTTTTGAGCATTGAACCGACCTGTCAACCAGCCGCTATCAAGGGGTATTTTGACGATAATCCCGGCTCTCTTTTCACGTACGAGTGGAAATGCCCGTCTGACATCTTGGTGCATAATGTTGAAGAAAATCTCCAGGACTTCGCTATCAGTGTTGTTAAGGCACGATTCGATATCGGAAGCAAAATCGAGACTAGCACCATAATGCCTGATTTTGCCCTGCTGTCGCGCCACTCTAAGTGCCTGCCAGAGGGGATCTTGACCTCGATACATTTCTTTTGCCGGATTGTGCAACAGCAGAACATCCAAATAATCGGTCTTGAGCCGTTGCAGACTGGCATCCAGGCTGATTTGGAACTCATCAGCAGAGAAGTTTAGTCCTCCGTTTGGCCGGTGGCCGTACTTACTGACCAGAACAACCAGATTCCGCTTGCCATGCAGTATTTCACCCAGAAGGGATTCGCTTCGCCCACCCGCATAATTGGGCGCAGTATCAAAAAGGTTGATTCCACTATCGATTGCCTCTGAAACAAGATAGTGTGCCGTTTTATCATCCATTCCTCCCCAGTCATAATTATTTCCAAGCTGCCATGCTCCGAAAGAAATTTCTGAAACTTCTAGACCGGTACTACCCAATTTTCTGTAATTCATAATTTTCACCTCTGTTTGAACAGACTGCGCTTGAGTATTAGCAAATTTCGTATTAATTCAATGTTGCCACTGACAATTCTTTTGACTCTCATGGGAACTATTGCTAAATTGAACTGCTATAGAGCATTATTTATATTAATGCGAAAAGGCGCCTAAACTAGCTGTTATATGGAGCATATCCATTGCAGTTACTCTATTCAAGTGCTATAGAGCATTATTATTTTATACTTTAATATTTTTCCGGATGGAAATCAAATGATCCATTCCCCTCAATCAATAAACTGTAAAAATGATAACCCCTTTTCAGCGCAAAGATTCCTTTGCGTGTTCATGGTTTTTTTGACTCTGATTATTTCCGGTTGTAAGCAGAAGAGATCCTCCAATAACAGGCCTGGCGTACTGACCGTATCTCAGGAGCAGCAGAGTTCCTGGGTACGGAATTTTAACCCTTTCCAGCCAATGGGGGTTGCCCGTTGGGGAACCAGTGCCGGTATCTATGAACCTCTGATGATCTTCAACAGGATGAACGGGGAATATGTGCCCTGGCTGGCGACTTCTTACCAGTGGGGAGGCAGCGCTGATGAGCTTATCTTTACCATTCGCGACGGAGTGCGCTGGTCTGATGGCCAACCCTTTTCTGCGTCTGATGTAGTCTATACCTTCAATCTCCTGAAAAAGTACCCTGCCCTGGACACCGGGGGGCTCTGGGCTTATCTGGCTTCAGTCAAGCTTGACAATAAGGAACACGTGGTATTGCGCTTCAGCCGCCCATACAGCCCTGGCCTGATGGCACTAGCTCAGTTGCCTATCGTTCCAAAGCACATTTGGAGTAATATCAAAGATCCTGTCACATTTACTAATGCGAGTCCTGTTGCAACCGGTCCATTCACTGAAATCCGTTCTTTTGAGAATCAGGTTTACGAACTTGGGCGCAACCCCTATTATTGGAAAAAGGGCTATCCCAAGGTTGAAATATTGCGTTTCCCGGCATTTCCAACAAATGAACAGGTCACACTGGCACTGATCAACGATGAATTGGATTGGGCGGGCAGCTTTGTTCCTGCGATTGATCGCATCTTTGTTGCCAAAGACCCTGAACATCACGGCTACTGGTTCCCTGCAGTGGCCGGATCGGTCTACCTGTATGCCAGCCAGAAGATTACGGCCTTCCAGGATGTACGGGTAAGAAAAGCACTGAGCATGGCGCTCGACCGCAAGATGATCAATCGGGTGGCAATGTATAACTACACCTTGCCTCCCGAGCCAGCCGGTCTCTCTGACGGATACGCCAAATGGAGACATCCCGGCATCAAGCCGACTGACGGCTGGGTGCATCACGACCCAGAAACAGCTGGTAGACTGCTTGACGAAGCTGGATACAGGAGAAGCGGTAAAGAGGGAATAAGGTCCGGCCCCGATGGCAAACCGATGGTGTTTGAGATCTCTGTCATCGCTGGCTGGTCCGACTGGGTACGTGCTTGTCAGGTCATGGCGAGTAATCTGCGGACTGCGGGCATCGACGTCAAAGTCAAGGCCTACGATTTTACCGGGTGGTTTGAGAAGGTTCAGCGCGGTAATTTTGAACTCTCTATGGGCTGGGCTGATGACGGGCCAACTCCATATCAGGTCTATCGTGGAGTAATGGCTAACGAGACGGTCAAACCTTTTGGTGAAAATACCTTTGTCAACTGGCACCGGTACGGGAACAAAGAAGCAGACACGCTGCTGTCACGTTTTGAGCGGACCGTAGATTTTGCAGAACAGCGCAAAATCGCCTGGCGTTTACAGGAGATCTATCTTGAGGAAGCACCGGCAATTCCGATTTTTCTCAACCCCTCCTGGGGTGAATACAACTCCAGACATTTCGTCGGCTGGCCAAATGCCGAGAACCCATACGTCCGCCTGTCTCCGAATCATCCACCCGAAGCACTGTTGATAATGACCCGATTAGAACCGGTACCGTCAACCACAATCAAAAGGGGTAAACAGTGAACCGTTCCGTCGAATATCTTTTACGGCGCCTCGGTTTTTACTCACTGGCGGCCATGGTTGCGATCACCCTCAATTTTATGATTCCACGTATGATGCCGGGTGATCCTGCCCAGATCATGTTTGCCCGTTTCAAGGGTGAAATGTCACCCGCCGTAATCACTGCCATGCGTGAGACATTCGGCCTTACCAATGACCCGATGTGGCAACAGTACCTGACCTACCTGAAGCATCTTTTCAGCGGCGATCTAGGAATCTCTATCTCCAACTTCCCGAAACCGGTCATCAGTATCATAGCCACCGGTCTCACCTGGTCGATTTTTCTCGCCGGTTCGGCGTTGATTATCTCCTTTATTCTCGGAACCTCGCTCGGGGCTCTCGCAGCCTGGCGCAGAGGTGGCATTCTTGACTCAATCATGCCCCCCCTGCTTGCCCTGCTTGGAGCATTCCCGTATTTCTGGATGGCAATGCTGGTGCTCTTCGTCTTCGGCTTTGGCCTCGGCTGGTTTCCACTCTGGCATGCCTACCCGGATGGTACTTCACCAGGATTCAATTCCCCTTTTATCCTCGGGGCCCTCTACCATGCCGCACTCCCGGCCGCGACGATGGTCATCGCCTCACTCGGCGGCTGGATGCTGGCGATGCGCAACACCATGATTGGTATTCTCGGCAGCGATTACATCACGTACGCACGTGCTCGCGGCCTGACCTCACGGCGGGTGCTGATTCGCTATGCTGCCCGCAACGCATTACTGCCAAACATTACCGGTTTCGGTATGGCACTTGGATTTGTCCTCGGCGGTGCGTTGCTGACCGAAATCATCTTCTCCTATCCCGGTCAAGGTTATCTGCTGATTCAAGCGGTACGCGCTCAGGACTACCCATTAATGCAAGGGTTGTTTTTGACCATCACCCTGGCGGTGCTGGGGGCCAATTGGTTTGTCGATATTGTCACCCTGTTGCTTGATCCGAGGACCAGACGATGAATGCCGGGCTGCTTTTTAAACAGATGCTGACAAATCGAAAAGCACTCGCCGGCATGATCCTTTTCGGTCTCTTTGTGCTCATGGCTCTTATTGGCCCCTGGATGGTGCAAGATCCAATTGAATTCACCTCCATCCCTAATCAACCGCCAAGCCTAGACAACTGGTTCGGCACAACCGGTCAGGGGCAGGATGTCTTTGCCCAGACGGTGGTCGGATCCCGCGCCACCCTGGCGATCGGTTGTGCCTCCGGTTTCCTGGTGGTAATTCTCGGGGCAGTGATCGGCGGCATTGCCGGCTATCTTGGTGGCCGAACTGACGATTTTCTCTCCTTGCTGATTAACATATTTCTGGTCATGCCCGGATTGCCTTTAATGGTGGTGCTCGCCGCCTGGCTGCCACCGGGGCCGTTAACAATTCTGTCAGTTCTGGTATTAACTGGTTGGGCCTGGCACGCTCGGGTACTGCGCGCGCAAACCATGTCTCTATCTCAACGTGATTTTGTTCTTGCTGCCAAGGTTACCGGTGAATCCTCACTGCGCATTGTCACCGCCGAAATCCTGCCGAACATGCTTTCGCTGATGACCTCATCGTTCATCGGTGCAACCATCTATTCCATCGGTGCTCAAGTCGGGTTGGAGTTCCTCGGTCTCGGTGACATCAGCAACGTTACCTGGGGAACCAACCTTTACTGGGCTTCAAACGATTCGGCCCTGCTTCTTGGTTCCTGGTGGACATTTGTCCCGACTGGTCTATGCATAGCGTTGCTCGGTTTCGGCCTGACCCTGATCAACTTTGGCGTTGATGAAATTGCAAATCCGCGCCTCGCCACTGAATCCCTTTGGGTCCGCAAGCTCAAGGGAAGAGCAACCGTCGATGGTTCCACGCCCGTGATTGAGGGGGGAGTCCGATGAATCTCTTACGGGTTGAAAATCTAAAGGTCGACTACCTCACCCCGGACGGCGTCCTGCAAGCGGTAGATAACGTCAGTTTTGAAATAAAACAGGGAGAAATACTCGGACTGGTCGGAGAGTCAGGCAGCGGCAAAAGTACCGCAGCCATGGCGGCTATGCGCATCCTCGGCCCTCCCGCCCTGATTGCCGGCGGCCGGGTCATCTTCAAGGAGCGCGATGTATTGAAGATGACTGCTGAGGAATTGCGACGCTGGCACTGGCAAGATGTTTCTATTGTCATGCAGAGCGCTCTTAATGCTCTCAATCCGGTATTGGTCATACAGGAACATTTTGTTGATACCATAAACGCCCACTGTCCCGAACAGTCGAATGGTGAGGTGCTGGAACGCGCCGCCAAACTTCTTAAGATGGTTGATATCGATCCGCGATACCTTAAAAGCTACCCTCACGAGCTTTCTGGTGGTATGCGCCAACGAATTGTGATTGCACTGGCGTTGGCTCTGTACCCACAACTGTTGATCATGGATGAGCCAACGACCGCTCTCGACGTCGTGGTCGAACGTGAAATCATCAAACGGGTCCTGCAACTGCAAAAGGAGATGGGCTTTGCCATTCTGTTCATTACCCACGACCTCTCTTTGTTGCTTGAATTTGCTACTCAACTGGGTGTTCTTTATGCCGGGCGTTTGGTTGAGATCGGTCCGGTAGAGGTTTTTCGCAGGGGAGGAGTCCATCCGTATACACAGGGGCTGTTTCAGGCTGTTCCGCAACTGCATGGAGCACGCGAGGCATTCAAGTCAATTCCCGGTAGCCCTCCGAGCATGAAGAATCCTCCGCCCGGTTGCCGATTTCACCCACGCTGCCCTCTCGCAGAAGAAAGGTGCAGCAAAGAACAACCAGAACTCAAGCAAATAGCACAAGAACATCAACTGGCCTGTCATGTCCGGTCGCGAGATTAAAATGACTGATAAACTGCTCGACATCCAACATCTCGGCGTCCGCTTTGAAATCGGCAGCATGTTCCATAAATCAGGACTGCGCGCTGTGCATGACGTCAGCTTCTCTGTAGATCGGGGTGAAATTGTTGCTCTGGTCGGTGAATCAGGAAGCGGCAAGAGCACTATTGCCCGCCTGATCTGTCGGCTCGAAAAGCCGACCTCCGGCAGGATAGTTCTTGATGGGAAGGATGTGCTTACATCTGAGCCGGGGGCGGCAGGGAAGGAATACCGCAGGCGAGTACAAATGATCTTCCAAGACCCCTTTGGCTCGTTAAATCCGGTCCATACTATCGCTTACCACCTCGCCCGTCCTATGCAAATTCACCAGACAATCGACAGTAAGGATCGACGCTCCCGTATTCTGCAGTTGCTCAACACTGTTGGCTTGAGGCCGGCGGAAGATTATATCGACAAATTCCCTCACTCCCTCTCAGGTGGGCAGCGACAGCGGGTTGCCATCGCGCGTGCTCTTGCCACCGGACCGGATCTGATTTGCGCCGATGAGCCAACCAGTATGCTTGATGTTTCGATCCGCGTTGATATCCTTCAACTGCTGACCGATTTACGCAATGAGCAAAAGACGGCTTTCATCTTCGTCACCCATGATCTCGCGGCGGCTCGTCAACTGGCAGACCGCATTCTCGTGCTTTATGCCGGGCAACTGGTAGAAGAGGCGACTTCCGATGAACTGATTGCCACCCCGAAACACCCGTACGCTCGGCTGTTACTGGCAGCAGCACCGCAAAAAGGCGGCTCGCTCGAAACGCCTCTCCCTGCCAAACCCGGCACTCCTCAAAACGTTGATCCTGAGCCGGGATGTCCCTTTTCGGAGCGGTGTAACGAGGTTATGGAGATGTGTCGCCAAAAGACACCGGGATGGACATTCTTGGAGAATAACCGGCGGGTGCGTTGCTATCTTTATGGTGATGCGCTCGCCACTGAAGGAGATGATACATGAAGCTGCTTACAAACCGCTGGGCGCTGATAACCGGTTCAAGTCGCGGTATCGGCCGGCAAATTGCTCTGGGGCTAGCGGATCACAAATGCAACGTGATACTGCATGCCCGTAAGATTGAGAATCTCGATGAGACCTTGCGCCTCCTTGCAGGGACAGAGGTTGAAATTCACTGCGTAGCCGGGGATGTCGGCACTGCCGATGGACGCAAAGAGTTATTACAAGGAATTCATTCAGGACCTGGACGAGTCGATATTCTCTATAACAATGCAGCAATTATGAGCCCATGGAAAGAATTATGGAAAATTACTGAGGAAGACTGGCGACAAACCTTTTCAGTCAACCTGTTCGGAATGGTTGAACTCTGTCGAGAGCTAGTGCCGGGTATGGTAGAGCGTGGTTTCGGTCGGGTAATCAACTTGTCATCAGGAATAAAGGATATCCCGCAATTGGCCCCCTACAGCGTATCTAAAGCCGCCGTTGATAAATACACTATGGATTTGGCGGCAGAGCTTAAAGGCACCAATGTTCTGGCAAACGGACTCGACCCGGCGTGGCTGAAAACTGATCTCGGTGGCCCGAACGCAGATTATGACGTTGATTCAGTTTTACCTGGTGCGCTGGTTCCGGCTCTTTTGGAGGATTTTGGGCAGAGCGGGAAAATCTTTGCGGCGAAGGATTACCACAACCAATAGAGAAGAACCCCTTACAACTGGACTCGTATCGTCTGCAGAGAATTGGCAACAATTTCTATTTCAGCCACATGGCTTCCAATCTGCAAAGAATATAGAATTGGGTTTTTCGTCGTGTTCAGCACCTGAACGGAGAGAATGTTATCCGGGTTGATTGTTGCACAAGCGTAAAAATCAGTACTATTGAGATGATCGTAAACCGTTTCAACGTCAACAACACGATCACCAGGCCGGATTGTCCGGCTGAATTGAGTCAGAATGTGGAATACGGGAGTGTAGTGAATCTTCCCGGTTTCAGTCTCGATCATTATCGGGGCACCACAGAAGTTACCGACATGATTTGGCCCACCCCTGCTGTCAAGCACCATATTCCAGTCAATCCAGCCACTCACCCAATTGTTCAAACAAACGATAATGTCCCGTGCATAGCGATGGACAGGCGCATAAATCGGGTGATCACCGGGGTCGACTCCCGGCCATGAAGCGGTGTATGCCCAGTCTGTCGCATGTTCATTCCACCAGAATGCGTCATTGTCAAACCATCCGGACTCTTTGAAGCGCAGCGGGTCGGATATTCCGACCGGTGCATCTTTCCCAAGGTCATCGATACACCCTTCCGTGTGAATTATTCTTTGTTCCGGAAATTTGTCATGAATTTTATTGAATATATTTTCGTAGACATCAACTGTACTCGAGTACCAGTGAACAGCTAAGCCGTACGTATACTGGGCCGTTTCATGATCAGAAAAGAGAGTATCTGCCCATTCCTCCATCTCGTCACGATTTTGGTCGAAAACCAGAAGCTTGACATCACCACAGCCAGAAGTTTGCAGTTTTGGGCCCAAATGTTCCTTGACAAAATATCGCTGCGATTCCGGGGTAAAGTGCATGCTCTCCCATTGACCGTTATTGCCGCATGGTTCGTTAACCGGTGTCAATCCCCATATATTGACCCCTTCGTCACGATATGCCTGCAGGTATTTCACCAGATAATCGGCATAGGTTGTGTAATGCTCAGGTTTCAGTACGCCGCCTGTTCCGTGCCAATTATTTTCTATTGAACCGGGGATGTACCAGTCCTCGATATCCTTCATCCAGGCCGGAGCGGTCCAGGCGGAAGAAATAATCCGCAGTTCCTCATCTGGTTGCGCAGCCTTGATCGCTTGTGCTTCCTTGATCATAGCAAGCAAACCGTAATTCGGGTCTTTGATCCCCGGATATCTGACAGGGTCAAATCCATTCTTGTCAGCAGCGATGGAAAAATGCTGTAAAGAGGAGTCTCCCGCGACATCTGCACAGGAATAACGCCCTTCGACTGAGAAATCGCAGGCTCCGATGTGGGTGCGTGTAAGGGTGAAATTCGCACCGTTTGTGCCGAAAATGGCATGTATCAATTCGTGGCGCTTTTCTGGTTCAAGATGAGCAAGAACAAACGCAGAAGCTTCGGTAAATGAGGAGCCGATGCCGTCTATTGACTGTTTGAGTATTTCCGGACGGATGTGTATTACAGTACCGGTAGCTTTGCCTGCATGAAAGCTGACATTTTTCTGTATTGAAAGCTTGTCACCGGCTTCCGAGGTGAGCAGAATTTCAAAAGTCGATATAAGGTCATTACATTTCAGGGTGCGCATAAAGATTCCTCGGGAATATAAAAAGACAGGGACCTGCAAGAGGTCCCTGTAAAGCGAATTATATGAATTAAAGCACCGCCGGCGCTACTCGAAATAAATATCCGTCAAGTAGAACGGATCAGTTCCGATGTTAAGAATTGCGAATTCCGTATAGAACGACATCGCCGGGAAATCAGCCAGCCTGACTGAAAAATCGTACCAGCCGTTGCCGAGACTCCGTGCGTTGGCAGAAGAGTTCAGGTAACTGTTCTCCTTGTCGGGGCCGGATACTCCATTGGCAAACTTGACGTTAATTGAAGAATAATTTCCTTTGAATTTGAAATGCAGGGTTGAATATGGTGAGGCGAATCCCGTATTAAACGAAGAAAAAGCGATTGCACCGGCATAAACGGTGGGAGACCACCCATTGCCGGGAGTTATGGAAATAATCGGGTTATATGTAGTGTCAGCGGCATACGCCATATTGTGAATAGCACCGGAATCCCAGGCGGTTTTTGTGTAATTGGTATTTCCCTTGAAATCTATGACAGTGGCAGCGTTCGTCGCGTACAAATAGACGTAGCCGTCTTTAACCGGGGCATCTCCAGGCACGGTACGTACACCGGCATCCACAATAGCTGAGTTGCCTGTCACAAGGTGAGAGTTTGCGTCGGTGTATTTCGCCGTTATCGTATTGCCGCTGGTTATGGCAATCGTATCCGTACTGTCATCCGTCAGCCCGAATTTTACTACTGACGAACCATTACCGAATGAATTTAGGCTTACGTTGACATTGATGACACCAGCTCCGTTGTCGATAGCTACGGATTTGGTTGAACCGGCGGAGCAGGAATCAGACACTGTGAAAACAGTGCTTGTTGAGTCGGCCGGGTAATTTGCACTGCTGAACATCACTGAACCGGTGCCGACACACACTTTGCCAAGATAAATATCGTCAAAATAGAGTTTACCCGCGATCGCTGTACCCGAACTGTTCTTCGGAGTATAGAAACCGAGATAGCTCACATATTTGAAATCAACCGTCGGGAAAGCGCTGAAAGGTATCTCGTACGTTGCCCAGTTACCCGATTGCTTCGGGGTATAACTAGAGAGTGCCACCTGGCTCTTTTTGGTGTAGCCATCCTCAAATTCGACACCTAGATTGAAAAAACCGGTTAAAGCTGAAGAATTGAGACTAAACACAAGTGCTGAATAGTCGCTGATGTCAACTCCCCCGAAATTAAAGGCTATGCCGCCCCAACCTTTATTGAGGCCAAGTTGATAGTCCGCAGAGAGAACGTAGCTCCCCTCCTTTGGAGTAACGTCTGTGCTGTTTTCGACGGGAATAGTTATATTGCCCGACCAGTCAGCACTGTTGATAATCTTGGAGTACGGCAGCTTCGGATTGGTGTGGGTTTCGGAATAGATTCCTTTAGTGTCGCCAGCGGCAGGTGGAGTAACCGGAGTACTGCCGTAAACTCGTACCCAATCGACGGACATCTCCTGTGGCCACACGGTTGTTGCATCTGGAGCGCCGCCAAGCGTTCCTCCGACGGCGACATTAAAGATAAGAAAAAAATCGTTCAGAAATTCAGTCATGGTATTTGGATCAATCGTTCTCGTAAAGAAGCTCTGACCGTCGATCTTCCCGATAATTCTGCCTTCATTCCAATCAATCTCATAGATGTGATAATCACTGCTTAGTGATTCAGTAAACGTTTTGTAGTTGGTGTAATAGGTCCATTCACTACCGGCAGCAGCGCTTTCATCCCACCAATGCATGGCGGTGTGAGTTGTACGGTCGTTCGAATAGAGAAAATGCATTTCCATTATGTCGATTTCACCGGATTTTGGCCACCCGACACTATCGAAGTTGGTGCCGAGCATCCAGAATGCGGACCACATTCCTTTACCATTGGGGGTTTTTATCCGTGCCTGAATTTTCCCAAATTTAGTTGAAAATTTCCCCTTGGTGTTGATTCTTGCCGACGTGATAGAACCGTCCCTTTTGTCGCAGACACCTGAATCGCAGCGAGCAGTAAGGACAAGGTTGCCGCCTGCTACGCGAACGTTGCTGCTGGAGTCGGTGTACAACTGCCATTCATCATTGCCCCAGCCGGAATCTCCGGAGCCATATCCTTTTTCTATGTTCCATTTGGTGGCATCAAGAGAAGTGCCGTTAAACTCATCAGACCAGATCAGTCCCGCATCAGGGGTGGTTGCTGCCGTCTCCAGTTTATCCGGAATACTGGTTGGTCCACTTCCTGTGCCGCAGCCAGACAATGCTACGATAATCACAATCGTAATGTATAGGACGGAGCTTGCCCTGATCAAATTCTGTTTCATAGTGGACACCACTCGATTCTTGCCTAAACAGGCAGACACGTTTACGTATCTTGTTCTTATTACTAAAGAGGGAGTCTCCGTGAGACTCCCTCTTTAGTAATTAATGATGACCAGTTCTAACGGAATGAAATATCCGTTACTTTGAAATCGGTTGTGCCATCAGTCAGGATGGCGAATTCGGTTGTTGTGCTCATGCTACCATGCTTTGTTGCAATAGGCAGCGTCATTTCATACCAGCCGGTTGTACCAATGGCAGATCCGTATGTGGCAAGGCTATACGCAACTTCTTCAGTGGTCGCACCTGGAAACTTTACACTGATAGCGGTGTAGACTCCACCGGGGTTGAATTTAAATTTGAGAGTCGTGTAGTTGGAGAATGAGCCCGCAGTGAAACCGGTAAATGCAATTGCTGCCGCGCTGCGACCCCAACCTGATCCCGGCGTCATACTCCAAACCGCACCATATGTAGCATCAGTAATATCAGCTATTACAGTACCGGAACTCCATACTGAAATACCCTGGTATTCGGTACCATATCTCAGGTCTATTTGATTATTCCCGTCACCACTCTTGAGGTAGAAGCTGCCGCCACCATCTATATCCCCAGCCTTGGGTACTGCCAGGGTTGCATTATCAAAATAAATGTCCGTTACGTAGAAATTCCCGGTCGCTATAAGTGCAAATTCAGTAGAAGCACTCAAGCTGCCATGGTTGGCCAAACGGATGGTGAATTCATACCAGCCATTGCCGAGGCTGATAGCTGAAGAGACGTTATAGATAATCTCCTCTTTAGTTGTTGGTGAAGCACCTGGAAATTTGACATTCACAGCCGTATCGGTGTCTGCCTTGAATTTAAAATGCAGCGCAGTATATGAATTTAAGGTGCCGGCAGTGAAACCGTTAAAAGCAACAGCACCCGAGCCTCCCCAGGTTGATGCGGCGTTATTAACGGAGAACACGGGGTTATATGTTGCATCCAATGCATAGGCGTTGTTGAGGACTGCTCCCGATCCCCAGGTATCGATGCCCGTATAATTCGTGCCATACACCAAATCGATCAGCGTGGCTGAATTTGTTGCATAAAGATAGGCAACGTCAACGGTACATGGCTTGCCGGCAGACAGTGCTGATACGTTTCCTGCTGCATCACGCGCCCAAGCGTACAGGGTCTTTGCTCCTTCAGTAGCCGCGGTGTATGTAGTTGGTGAAGTGGTCAGATTCACCGATGCGGCAGCAGGAGGGGTGGCACTCTCAGTGATCAGATAGCCGGTGACCCCTACATTGTCAGTCGCCACAAGGTTTATCCCTGAAATCGTAAACGATGTTGATGTCGCTGGCACAGTGAAGGCACTTACGCTCGGCTTTGTAGTATCTGTCGTATCAGGTGTGACGCTGGGACTATCACTGCTCCCGCCACAACCAAACAGTGAAAAGGCTGAAAGAAAAAGGGCCAACAACAACAGCAGTGGAAACTTCACTTGATTTCTCTTCATTGGATTATACCTCCCGTAAATGTTTGCTACAGTGGACGTCAGCCGACTGCGCGATGAACCAGTTAGTCATTGCCTTCTCACCCCTTCAGTTGCCCTGCAACAAACTGCCTGCCAAATCAATAAGAAATCCTGATATTTAAGCGCGACAAGGGCTGATGCTATATAGCATATTAGCAACAGTTTTTAGAAAGTCAAGTGTTTATATTAAGGGTAAAAAGCTTGAAATAGCACGTGATGTGAAATAAAAATGTAATTAAAGCAAAAAATATCCTTGACGGATCAGAAGTCTATGTTTAAAAGCTATATAGCAATATTAGGTGCTATATCTTGAATTCAAACGCCCACTCTGAGGATCAATATCCTATGGTCAAATCACCGCCCAAATACATTCTTGTTCAAAATAGAATTAAAGAAGATATCAGAACAGGTCTTATTGTCGTTAAGCTTCCCGGAGAACGGGAGTTGGCGAAGGAACTCGATATTTCCTACATGACAGTACGAAAGGCAATCGAGAACCTTGTCCATGAGGGGGTCCTTTACAAGGTTCCAACCATAGGTACTTTTATTAACAGTAACGGCGTGGAGAAAGCTGTTACCCGAAATATCGGTTTTTTTCTCGATGACAGGGTTGAAGACTCTATCTCCAGTCCCTATTTTTCCCTCGTTTTTAAAGCTCTTGAGAAAGAGGCCGTCAAGCACGATTACAACCTGATCTATTTTTCCGATTTTAACGATCTGGGGCCTTTAAAGTGTATGAACAAAATTGACGGCATCATTATCAGTTGCTTTCCTCGACTGGAAAATAAAATTCAGGAGTTGAAAAAAATTCTCCCGGTCGTGCTGATAGGCAACAGTTCTGCCGACAAATCGATTCCGTCCGTCATCATCGACAACTTCAGCGGTATTGTCGATTCAATGGATTATCTCTGGTCTCTGGGACATGCCAGGGTTGGCTTTATTACCGGCCTTCAGGATTCCGATGTCGGCAAAGATCGTCTTAAAGGCTATCTGAGCTCATTGCACAGATTTGGTGTCGCCGAAGAAGGTGAATTGATCTACGAGGGAGATTACTCATACGAATCTGGGGCCAAGGGAGCGAATCATCTTTTGTCCTTGGCACCAACTCCAACGGCCATTGTCTGCGCTAACGATTCTATGGCTATCGGTGCGATCAAGGCTATTCGCGAAATGGGTCTTGGCGTTCCAGAGGATATCAGCGTCGTCGGGTTCGATGATATCAGTGTTGCCTCCCAAGTATTCCCGGCGCTGACAACAGTAGCCGCTCCCATAAAAGAGTTAGCAGCCAATTCCGTAAAAATGCTCATATCTCTCATAGATGGGGTCGTCCCCAATAATAAACATATGGCATTGTCCGCACAGTTGGTTATCAGAGAATCATGCGCCGCTCCCAAAGGTGTCTGCTCGTTTTACCCTGGAAAGAAGTTTCAATAGGCTGCCGGCTTGTGATCACAATAGAAAAAATAACTAAAGTTCAATGTTCATTTAGGAGAGTAATCCATGCCTAGATCAGATTACACCGACCGGTTAAAATTATTTTTCAGTATTTTAGCGATATTGCTGAGTATGAGCTTTGCAGTAAATGTGTTAGCCAAAGACTCAGGCACTTCGGCAACAATAAAAACCTACCAGGACAAAAACGGTTGGAAGTTACTGGTCAACGGAGAAAGCTACTACGTAAAAGGTGTGGTCTGGGGTTATACCCCGGCGGGTGAAAACTATTCCCATGATCTCTGGTCGAAGTCAGATGAATATATAAAAGATGTATTGGATTATGACTGTAAACTAATGAAGGCTGCGGGTGTCAACACTATCCGCTCCTTTTTCAATACCCCGCCAAAATGGGTTGAATACATCTACACCAAATACGGCATCATGACTATCGTCAACCATCTGGCGGGCCGATACGGTTATCAGATCGATGGCGTCTGGCACCCGCAGACTGATTATTCAGACAGTCGGACCCGAGAGGTACTAAAAAATGACTTTCTGGAGATGGTCAGAAAATTCAAAAACACTCCTGGCGTATTGATGTTTGCCTTGGGAAATGAAAACAACTACGGACTTGAATGGTCAAGTTCTGAAATTGAAAACCTTCCTGTTGGCGAACGACATAAAGAAAAAGCCAAATTTCTTTATAGCCTCTATAACGAGATCATTGCTGAAAGTAAAAAAATCGATTCCAATCACCCCTACACCATCGTCAATGGCGACATTCAATATATTGACCTGATAGCAGAATACTGCAAGGACCTTGATATACTGGGTTCAAATGCCTACCGCGGACGGAGTTTTACCGGCCTGTGGAAAGATGTGAAGGAAAAACTGGATAAACCGGTTCTCTTCATGGAGTTTGGCAGTGACGCTTTTAACGCGAAAACCGATGAAGAGGATCAGGCGGCACAGGCTGACATTCTAAAAGCTCAATGGCAGGAAATTTATAGCAAAAGTTACGGAAATGGTGGGGAAGGCAACGCCATTGGCGGGTGTGTTTTCGAATTTCGGGATGAGTGGTGGAAATATCTGCAGACGGAAAACCTTTATATCCATGACCGAAATGCTTCCTGGTCCAACGGTGGCTACCCCTTTGACTATGTCGAGGGTGAAAACAACATGAACGAAGAGTGGTACGGTATTGTTCAACTGGGGCGCCCTAACAAGGACGGCGTCTCGGAAGCATTCCCCAGAATGGCCTACTACGTTCTGCAAGAAATCTGGAAGATTGATCCTTACCGGCAGGATAAGAAAGAAATTAACTCCGGAATTGAAAAAATTGACATGCAACGCCTGGCTCTTGAGAGCGATATCCGCTCACTGAAGCAGACCAAAAAACGTGATGAGTCCTTTTTCCTCTCTGGAGGCAGTCTCAAGGTCGAGTTCGTTTCCGGAGGCAAAGACAATGCAATTCATGAGAAGGGCAAGGACGGCCTGACTTTTTCCAGCGGTGAAATGATCTTCCTCGACTTTGGTTTTCGCCCCTCCAGTATGCTGACAGGGGATTTTTCCATCAATCTGATCAATGACATTCCAAACAAGGAGATGGAAATTTATTACGGCCGATCCAGGGAGAATAAAATCGCAGAAATCTACAGCTTTAATTCGACTTTAAAACTTGACTCCTCTGACGTTACGGCATTCTATCATACCCCGCGGTTCCACTGGGGCTATGAAGGCGATTTTTACGGTCTTCTCAGAGAGGCAACTGATATCAAGGGGATGGATATCTGGGATGCAAAAGCCCCATTCGGTGCCGAGATTACTGGCAAAAAGGGACTCGACGGTCTGAAAATTGTTTTTGGTCCGGAGATTTACTGGGGTGCAAACCCAAAAATAATGGCTAAATATAACTTCGGCACGGACCATTTTAAATATTCAATTATCCATTCTGAAGATATCGCCAGAACAGCAACCTCATTGACAAACAGCGCCACTGAAAAAACGACCCGCGCCACCACATTCTATGTAAAATCCGACATTTTATCCAACACAACTATTGAACTTGGCGCCATTTCCGCCGGCTCGGAAAAAGTTGGCGACGAATACAACTATCTTGATAAGGGTAACATCGTTTATGACAAAATCAGGTTTGACGACTCTCTTGGTGCGAAAACAAAAGTAACCTACAAGGCACCTGAATTCGGTTTGATCTATGCGGCGGCCAGCTACGCCGGGGTGGTGGCGGATGGAGGCAATCCGCTCAGAGAGTTTGACACGCTGCTCCCTTATTCCCAATATGGCAACAAGGTCGAAGTCGAGGGTGGTCTTGGCCTTTTTATGGGGAATTATATTCTTTTCCCGAGAATTCTTTGGCGTGATAACCTGAGAGGCGCCAATTCGTCAATTCAAGCATCCAGTTCCGGAACGTCTCTCTATCCCGGACTCTCGCCTCGCAATCGCGAATCTGATCCCTTTGCCGTTCTTGATAATCGCAAGGCTCTCTCCGGAGAAATTTTCTTCACCTATGACCCGACTCCTGCAACCGATTTTTATCACTGGGACAGTAAAAACCGTGAGGATGCTCCTTTTGCCTTTAACCTCGGTTTCAATTTCACCGATTACGGAACCCCGACCGATTCCTACCAGTTCTATTACAAAGAGGGCAAAACCAATGCCGCTTTCGGTACGGGGTTGGTCGAGGAAAAAGTGTGGAAGGGTGTAAACCGGATTGTTCTCAACCCAAATCCCTGGCTGAGGATTGCGAACCGACTGGAAGCCGGATTCCAGCAATCGACCGGCGCATCGGGAGCGACCCGCAAATACTATTCAACGGAATTCGATATCGGTTTCGGCAAGAAACATAACCTGAGTGGTTATGTAAAAAAGGACCAGTGGGGGCCGTATGATTATTACCGGCAGTTTAACGTGACCTATCCCTGGCAGTTCAGCCTTGACTACATGTACAAGATCGACCATTTGCTGAAAAAATATGTTACCGACAGACTGGGGAAGTCAGCAAGTATCGGTATTATGGGGATATACAGAACTCTGGATAAGAATTCTCCAACTGATGAGTACGATGGCGGTAAAAATAACTATGCCTTTCAGGTCACGACTTACTTGACGTATGAATTCTGATTACAGCAGACCAGCGCAAAGTGCTCTGAAAAAATGGGGGGTATTCAATGTTCCGGAAGTTTCTTTTATATAGTATTTTAAACCTGTTGTTATTAAGCATACTTGGGTGCGGATCGGACAGCAGCCAAATTACCAATAGCATTACTCTGCCCACTGATATGCTCCTGACACTCTACTGCGAGAATGCCGGCATTTATCCGGAGAAGTGTATTCTGGACGACCCTGACAACCCGTACAGAATGGTGAATATCACTGAAACGAATAAATGGGATCTTCATACTGCTGCACCTTCAGCAAAAGCAAGATTTTATCTCTGGGCAACAGCGCTTGCACATACCCCGACAGGGGAAAATCAATATTATGTGGCGTCCTCACTGCATCAACTCTACTCTGATGGGACAAGCACCAACGCCAAGGCTCAGGCCAAAAGGGCTTACCGTTCAGTCCTTGATAATTTCTACGATTCATTAACCTATTGGGAAGCAAGTTGGTTGCCAGGCAGTCCGACCCCGGTCTATGCCGTACCGTTAAAAGACCTGACTGGTATGCGAATGTACGACCCAACCCCCGACGGACTAACTTCACTCTACAGCGACCGCTATAATGCATTGAATGATTTGGCCATCTGGGGGTACTCCTATAACTCGACCCTCAATCCGATCACCAATACCGGGACCCTGAGTAAATAACTGATGAGCCCTAAATACATATCTCTTTGGAATTTAACAAAATGCAAAATTTTATTGATGCTGATGTAATTTCTTCAGCTCCCACGTCATATTCCCTGAACGATTCCGGCGAATTCGTCATTACTGACTATAATTCAGCCAAATTGTTTTCCAGCTTTTTCCCCGGTGTTGCCGGCCAGGACGGCATTCCGATGTGGACCTTTTACGTCAACCGTGGGCAATGCATCTGCAGCATGGGGATCCAGGACAAAGAACATGCGATCATGGAGTATCTCCCTGCCAATCGTGCGTATCAACTGGCCTCCACCCAAGGCTTTCGGACGTTCATAAAGCCGCTCAACTCCGAACTGAGCTATTACGAACCGTTCCAAAAGCAGTTCAGGGAGACTCCGGTCAAACGGACCCAGAGGATGACTATTGCCGCTTCCAGTCTAACCCTCGAAGAGGTAAATGAAACGCTCGGACTGACCTTCACGGTCGGATACAGTAATGTCCCGCAGGACGATTATGCAGGGCTTATTCGTACGTTGCGTATAACCAACAACAGAGCCGAACCCATAACTCTGCAGGGGCTTGATGGACTGCCTCTCGTTGTTCCTTATGGTGTTGATAACGCCAGTCTGAAGTTCACCCGCCGCCTGGTGGAAGCCTTTGTTGAAGTCGTAAATTACGAGCAGAAGGCACCGCTCTTTCGAGGCAAGGTTGAGCCGGTTGACCGCCCCGAAGTAGTCAGGATTAAACAGGGGAATTTTTATCTGGGGTTTGAACGCGATGGCGATCAAAACAGGTTAGTGACACCAATAGTAGATCCAGTAAGAATTTTTGGCTGTCAAAGTGACTATAGCTATCCCGAGAGGTTTCTCAACGTTTCAGCAGAAGAGGTTCTTAGTAATCAGATTCTGGAAAACCGTCTTCCTTGCGCCATGGGGATGTTTGCCGCAACGATTGAACCGGGCGAAAACTATACCTATACCTCTATTATCGGCCACGTCGCTTCAATTGAATCACTGAACTCCATGTTGCCACGCATCACCGGAAAGTCGTATGTGTCTGCAAAAAAGCAGGAGGACAGGGAGCTGATCGAAAAGCTGACTCAGGGCAATTTTATCTGCAGTCAAGAACCGTTACTTGACCTTTACACCCGGCAGAACTACTTGGACAACGGCCTGCGCGGCGGCTTTCCTGTTACTCTTGGAGGTGCGGGAAATAGTACTGCATTCTACCTGTACTCGCGCAAGCATGGCGACCTGGAGCGGGACTATAACCATTTCAGCCTGTCGCCAAGCAACTATTCGCAGGGCAACGGGAATTTCCGGGATGTTAACCAGAACCGACGTAACGATCTCTTTTTTAATCCCGATGTCCGAGACGACAATGTGGTTCATTTTTACAACCTGATCCAACTGGATGGCTTCAATCCACTGGTGATCAAAGAGGTCTATTTTTCACCAAATGATCACGGCAAACTCGATACCCTTCTGAGCTCCTGGATCGCTATAGAGAATGTTAAATCTGCCAGAGCCTTTTTTGCCGCTCCGTTTACCCCAGGATCGGTAATGTCCTGGCTGCAGGGACAAAATATTTCATTGCAAGGCACATCTGATGCTTTTCTCGGCAGCTTGATAGGCATCTGCGATCGGATTTGTGAAACGGAACACGGTGAGGGATTCTGGACCGACCACTGGACGTATAATCTTGATCTGCTGGAAAACTATAGTGCGCTCTATCCGGAAGAAATGTATGACCTGCTGTTTAATAAGCAGATATTTACCTTCTATGATAATTCTCACCGGGTAGAGCCTCGTGACGAGAAGTACGTGCTGTGGAATGGGAATGCCATGCAGCTGAATGCCGTGGTGCTTGATGCTGAGAAGGAACAGCTGATTAACAGCCGGTCTGAAAACCGGAATATGGTGCGCACGGCACAGGGGCTAGGAGAAATTTATCGCACAACACTAGCCTGTAAAATTCTCTCTCTCATCGTGAACAAACTTGCTTCCCTCGATCCTGAAGGCGTTGGAGTTGAGATGGAAGCGGACAAGCCGAATTGGTATGATGCCTTGAACGGTCTGCCTGGGATACTTGGGTCGAGTATCAGTGAAACCCTTGAGATAAAAAGGAGTATTCTTTTCCTCCAGACTATTATTGCAACATTAGATAATAAGGGCATGCAGTTGCTGATATATGAAGAGCTCAGTGATTTTTTTGATGTTGTTAATTCGCTGTTCAAGGAGACAATATCTCCTTTCGATTTTTGGGATCACGCCACTGCTGCCAAAGAAAAGTTCCGTGCTGCAACCAGGCTTGGTGTCAGCGGTAAAGAGGTTGTAATCCCGCTTCATTCGCTTCAGGATTTTTTTAACTCCAGCCTGGAAAAGCTCGAACTGGGTATTGCTAAAGCATGGAACAGGGAAGAAGGCATCCTCTCAACCTATTTCGTCAATGAAGTTGTCGACTACACAGTTATCAAACTTGTAGACGGAAACACCAAGAAAAATGCTAAAGGAATGCCGTGCTACAGAGCAGCCGCCTTCAGACAGGCTCATCTGCCGTTATTTCTTGAAGGCCCGGTGCACTATCTGCGGACACAACCCGAACATTCCACGGTTTGCAAGCTGGTACAAAAGATCAAAGGAAGCGCCCTTTTTGATACAAAACTGAATATGTATAAGGTTAACGCTCCACTTGAGAGTCAACCGATGGAGATCGGTCGAGCAAGGGTTTTCTCTCCTGGCTGGTTCGAAAATGAATCCATCTGGCTGCACATGGAATATAAATATAGCCTCGAACTGCTTCGTAATGAACTGTATGATGAATTTTTTCAGGATTTTAAGAACGTGTTTGTGCCGTTTTTCAATCCCTCGGTGTATGGCAGAAGCATACTTGAAAATTCATCGTTTATCGTTAGTAGTGGCAACCCCGACAGTTCGCTGCATGGCAATGGCTTTGTGGCTCGCTTGAGCGGAGCAACCGCAGAATTTATTCAAATTATTTTGCTCATGACTGTAGGTAAGCAGCCCTTTACCATCAGTCATGGAAAAGAACTGCAACTGGATTTTAAACCCGTTCTGCCAGGCTGGTTATTTACTCAAAAGGTTCGGACAAGCAGGTTGTTCAGAGAAGGGTGCTGGCAAGACGTCGAGTTTTCAGCAAACACGTTCAGTTTTATGTTTCTTGGCAGTATTTTGGTTACTTATAACAACCCGACTCGAATTAACACCTTTGGTACTGCATCCGCTTCTCCGATCTCTTGGACAATAGAAGGTCTGGATGGCAAGACCCAGACGTACCAAACAAGCGTTATCAAAGGAAAGAAAGCTGAGGAAATCCGTTCCAGAAAAGTTCGGTCCATCAGGATTGATCTTGCTTGACTTTCAGGGCACTAAAATCCACTGCAACGTTCACTAGAGCACTCAAAATTAACCGGTTATTGCGGCTCTACGAAGATTCAATGGGCGGACGCTTCTGATCCGTTATGTGTGTGATGCATAATTGCCGTCTCTGCCGCATATGGGGTATTGCTTGTTGTGTATGAGGTGGCTGCGGCAGAAACAAAAAAGGAGGCGGTTCATAAAATAACGTAAAAACAGGCAGTTATAAAAAATGTTTTTTTTGGCACGCCGTCTGCAATAACAAATCAAACACATTCCCTTTGGAGGTAGTACAAATGAAAAAAGTTCTGTCCACAATCGTAGCCGCCCTCGTAGCTGTTTCCTTCTCTGCTGTAGTTTTCGCTGCTGATGCTGCTAAGCCTGCTGCTGCACCTGCTGCTGCTCCTGCTGCCGCTGCTGCTCCTGCTGCTGACGCAAAGAAAGAAGCAAAGCCTGCTAAAAAAGCAAAGAAAGCAAAGAAAGCCGCTAAGAAAGACGCTGCTGCACCTGCTGCTGATGCTAAGCCTGCTGCTGCTCCTGCTGCTGCTCCTGCTGCTGCTCCTGCTAAGAAATAATTTTTCTTCGCTATTGAACAAAAAAAGCCGCATCGAAAGATGCGGCTTTTTTTGTGTCTGCAGTAGTAGTATAGTACGAGTCAACGTTTGCAATTATCGTAATATTTCTCACGAGGTATCGTAAAATCATGGCAGATCAAATAGTTCGGGCATTATGCCTGTCTGGCGGCATACGGGTATTGGTGTGCAATGCCGGTGAATTGGCACGTGAAATATGTGAGCTGCAACAGGCATCCGCAACGGCACAAATCGCACTTTCCCGCGGTCTGGCAGCGGGGGCCTTGATGGGTGCTCTTCTTAAGGATGGTCAGCGGACCGCCCTCAAATTTGAAGGGAATGGTCCTCTTCGGAAGATGATTATAGAAGCAGACAGTGACGGTGCGGTTCGCGGCTGTGTCGGAAATCCCGCTGCTGATCTTGATCCGGTGAATGGAAAATGGAACATAGCGGGATTGATCGGGAGAGCCGGTTTTCTGACCGTTTCCAAAGATCTCGGTATGGGCGGTCAGCCGTATCTGGGCGTTGTACAGTTGATCAGCAGTGAGATCGGTGAAGATCTGGCGTATTATCTGACGGACTCCGAACAGACCCCATCCGCAGTCGGGTTAGGAGCAACTCTGTCTGATGACGGACACATTGCGACCTGCGGCGGTTTTCTGATTCAGGCACTGCCGAAGGCCGACGGGAGTGAATTGGATACGATTATGGCCCGGATAGCTGAATTGCCCGCACTGTCTGGACTACTTGAAGATGGAGGCCCTGAAAGAGTCGTGCGTGAACTATTTGGCGACATACCCCATACTATTCTTGAATCGCATGATATTTTCTTTCGCTGCGGATGTGGATTGGAAAAGGTCGAACGGGCTCTTCTCACTCTGGGCAGTCTTGAGTTGCAGGATATGCGGGCAAAGGAGAATATCACTGAAGTGACCTGCGAATTCTGCCGTAAAATCTACCGTCTGGGTCCGGCTGAGTTGGACAACCTGATCACACTCGCTGCAGAATCGTCGAAGTGCTAGTGTGCCTACCGTATTGCTGACAATATCCTACGACGGCACTAACTATTCGGGCTGGCAGGTTCAGCCAAACGGATTGGCGGTTCAGCAGGTTGTTGAGGGAGCTCTGGAACAATTGCTGAAAGAGCGTGTTCAGGTCCGTTCTTCCGGGCGAACCGACGCCGGAGTCCATGCCCGTGCCATGGCCGCCTCGTTTACGACGAGTCGGAATCTCCCGCTGCAGGCATTTGTGGAAGGTACAAATCGCTTTCTTCCTGGCGATGTCGCCATCCAGACAGCCCTCATTGTACCGGATGGATTCAAGCCGATTACCATGGCTCACGCCAAGCAGTATCGTTATACTATCTTCAACTCCTCAGTTCGTTCTCCACTCGACAGGTTGTACAGTTGGCAGATTCGTGAACAGCTTGATTTTGCCGCAATGGTAGAAGCTGCAGGTCGTTTTGTCGGCAGTCATGATTTTGCCGCGTTTCGTGCGTCCAATTGTGTTGCCAGAACTACCGTCAGGCGGATTGATTCAGTTCAGATCTCCCGCCTCGGCAAGAGAATAACTATCGACGTCATTGGCGGTGGATTTCTCAAAAATATGGTGCGCGTGATGGTCGGTACACTTGTTGATATCGGGAAGGGGCGTTTTGTGCCTTCAGATATTGATCGGCTGCTGCAACGGGGGGATAGAAAAGAGGCCGGCAGTACTGCACCGGCATGTGGCTTATGCCTGATACAGGTGGATTATCCTGAAGAATTTACTTCTCTGCCAGCAGACGCTTGATCGATAGCTCCACTAAACGTGCTATTTCACTGGAATAGCCACGATACACCTCTGCAATTCGTCCTTTTTTATCAATAAGGTACATGACCGGTACGGATCTGACTCCGAAATCAGCCGTAACAGAATTTCCTGCCAGCGCAAGCGGGTAATTGACCCGGAACTCATCGGTAAATGCCCTTACGGCCCGTTCTCCGTCTTCGTCCACGCTCAAGCCGAGTATCTGCAGGCCTTGTCTGCCATATTTCCGGTTCATTTCCACGAGATGCGGTATTGACTGACGACAGGGTTGGCACCAGGTGGCAAAAAAATCGATGATCAGAACATGACCCCGATAATTCTCCTGGGAAATAGACTGACCTGACGTGGAGACAGTTTTGAAGTTCGGCGATTGTTGTCCGATTCGAGGTGCCGCATCAACCTGTCCGGATACGGACAGGAATGATACGACCATCGTTACCAGCAGTGTTCTGAAGTAGGCAGACTTCGAATTTATGCTCCTACCCCTTATGAACTGGATACGTGCGCTAACGAATTGATTATCAACCGGGAAACACAAAAAATGACTTCTAACTTACTAAAGAGCTTTTGCAATAAGCGCATCAATCTGTGACTTCGGTACCGCACCGACAACCTGCTCGAACACTGTGCCATTCTTGAATAAAATAATAGTAGGAATACCCCGGACACCGTATTTAGAAGGCGTTGCCTGGTTTTCATCAACATTAACCTTGCCGACTTTTACTTTTCCGGCGTATTCATCAGCAATGGTATCAATAAGGGGGGCAATCGCTTTACAGGGGGCACACCACGTAGCCCAAAAATCAACGAGTACCGGGATACCGGATTGCAATACCTCACGGTCAAAATTTGCATCGGTAAATGCGATTACGTTTTCATTGGCCATCTGTTAATTCTCCTTTGAGTGCATAATAACTTTTTTCGATGATATACCAGACAGTGAAAAAATCAAGAGCAAACTCGGTATGTCTCATATCGTTGAAATGGAAGCGGCAGGAGTGTATGATGGCGGTTCATGGAGGAACTGGGCATGTCTACGTTGGCACTAAACATACGAATGGAGGGCAAACGGGCTGTTATTATCGGCGGTGGAACCGTTGCCCTGCGCAAGGTCGGAACTCTGTTGCAGGCCGGTGCTGCAGTCAGGCTGGCCGCGCTGAAAATCTGTCCCGAAATTACCGCTCTGGCAGATTCAGGAAAGCTTGAAGTGCGAATTGGCAATTACACTGCGGCAGACCTTAATGATGCCTTTCTGGTGATAGCCGCTACCGACAATGACGTCACAAACGAGGAGGTCTGTGCTGATGCCCGCACACGAGGCATTCTTGTTGCTGTTGCCGATAATCCGGCTGCCGGGGACATCACCTTTCCTGCAATTCTGCAGCGGGGAGATCTTGAGAT
>VFJW01000078.1 GCA_009885845.1 Geobacter sp. | reverse complement strand
AGAAAGCGCATGCCGTGTAGTGAAGAACATCGGAAAGCCGGATGCGGGAAAACTGCACGTCCGGTTTGATGAGGGAGGGCAGGGTGAAACCTGTTCTCTACTCTACCCTATTGGTGCACTATTGGTGCACACGCTTCGCCCGGTCGGTTTTCCAGGCGGGGCGGTGAGCAACCGGCTGGTTGGCAACTTAATGTAATTGCCAGTAAATAGACGCCTATTTGGTGCCTGCCCCCTTGTTCTCCCAGGTTTAAGCCCTTGCTACACGCGCCGAGCAGTGGCCCACCCATCTTATCGATTACCTTTGGCCCGATTGTGGGTAGCGCAGAGCATTTGGCAGTTCTTGGCCAAGCTTCCGCCGCCCTTGCTCCATGCGGAAACGTGGTCCGCGTCCATTTCGTTGAACTTCCATATCTTGCTCTTATTGGCAGCATGGCCGATTGCACAGAGCGGACAATTTGATGAGTTTTTGGCTTCGGCAGCTGCGGTCTGCTTGGCGTAGGCAGACTTCTTGGTCGCTTCGTCGAACACCCGTAAATCAATGAGCTTCGAATCTTGAAGGCCGCCGAGAATGTATTCGAAGACGCCGCGACGGTTGTTGACGTACGGGTCGCCATAAAGCAGCTTGACCTCGGCAGAAACTTTGGCCGGATCATATGACTTGGAGTGGTATTGCTCATAGAGCCTTCCCCACTCCAGCCCCTGCATCTCCTTCTCAACATCCCTGAACACGCTTGACACCCAGTCGATTACGCTGTTGAAGTAGGTCTTCAGCTCATTAATGCTGTCTTTGGTGCGATGGCTGCTCATGTAGCCGCCGATAGAACCGACCATCTGCCAGTATATGCTTTTTCCATTGCGTACGTTCTACGGCAACTTTCCGGCAAATGTTTTTTTTCATATCACAGTAACACAAAACAATAAACGTAATTAATCTCTGCCTCTGGTCTTTTTAATACAAACCATCAGTCTCACAATTAAAAACGATTCCGGGGCTGTTTCAAAACAGTTTCAATTTCTTTTGACTTCCACCCCAGTCCTCTGCTACAACCCACACCACAATTGTTTCACAACGTCGATTTGGTGCTGTGCCGTGAAAAGCATAGTTAAAAGGGAAGAAGGTTAGATTCCTTCGCTGTCCCGCAACTGTAACAGGCGATGAACGCCGCATTATGTCACTGGATTCTTCCGGGAAGGCGCGGCTAGTAAGATGACCCTGGAGCCAGGAAACCTGCCATGCCGATTATCGTTTTGGGACCTCCGTGGAACGAGGGGCCGAAGCCCGATCGTATCTGATTCCCGGTTTTCGAGCCCCTGTCCCTTCACGGACCGGGGCTTTTTGTTTTTCGCACACAGCTATTAAGGGATTGGAGGACATCATGGCACATATCATCTTCATTACCGGCGGAGCACGCAGCGGCAAGAGCACCTTTGCTGAAAAACGGGCGGCGGAGTTCGGAGCGCCGCTCGGCTATCTGGCGACGGCACAGATGCTGGACAGCGAGATGGACGAACGTGTCAGGCAGCACCGTGAAAGGCGGGGCGCTGAATGGCATACTATTGAAGAGCCAATTAACCTGTCGCAGGAACTGGCGCGCTGTGATGGTCAGTATAAGGCTATTCTGGTTGATTGTATGACACTGTGGCTTTCCAACCTGCTGTTCACGTATGAAGCAGACGGGCCCACTCAGTGTGAAAAGCTGATTCGGGAAGATCTGCTGCAATTGCGGGATATCCTCCAGGCTATGGTTACGCCGGTAATTCTGGTCAGTAATGAGGTCGGTATGGGGATTGTGCCGGATAATGCGTTGGCACGTCTATTCAGGGACATCGCCGGGTCAGCGAATCAAACCATGGCGGCGGCGGCAGATGAAGTACACATCGTTATCAGCGGGATTCCGCTGACGTTGAAATAATGTAGCTACTTAACACGCCAAATCAACAACCTCATGTAACAGGGATGAAAAGGATAAAAGGGATAAAGGCCAGAATCAATTTTTATTTTAAACCAAAAATACTTTTAGTTTTATGATCTTATCCCCTTTATCCCTGGTATCCCTGTTAAATACATTTCTTTTGGCTGATTTTCATAGTGCTGATAGTTACAAAAACTAAGGAATAAGGAGATTACCGCATGGACATTGTCAAAGACACGCTTTCCCGCATCAAACCGGTCAGTCAGGAACTGCTGCAGCAGGCACAGACCAGACTGGACAACAAAACCAAACCGCAGGGGTCGTTGGGGCGTCTGGAAGAATTTGCCCGGCGCATCGTCGCTATCAGCGGTAATTCGAATCCGGATATTTCGAAAAAAGTGATCTTTACTTTTGCCGGAGACCACGGAGTGACGGAAGAGGGTGTTTCGCTGTTCCCCAAGGAAGTGACTCCGCAAATGGTCCTGAATTTTCTTTCCGGCGGTGCCGGGATCAACGTGCTTGCCCGCCACGTTGGCGCGGATGTGCGGGTCGTTGATGTCGGAGTCGATTATGATTTTGAAGACATGGTCGGCCTGATTCATAAAAAAGTTGCCCGCGGTACGAAAAATCTTGCCAAAGGGCCGGCCATGACACGGGACGAGATGCTGACCGCACTGAAGGTCGGGATCGAGCTGGCCGATCAATGCAGAGCAGAAGGGGTGGGACTGGTCGGTACCGGTGAGATGGGGATCGGCAATACGACGCCATCATCAGCAATCATCGCCGCAATTTCCGGCAAATCTGTGGCTGAAGTTACGCATCGCGGCACCGGCATTGGTGACGAGGCGCTGGCCAATAAGATACGGGTCATCGAGGGTGGTCTGGCGCTCAACAAGCCTGATCCGGCCGATCCACTCGATGTGCTGGCCAAGGTCGGAGGCCTGGAAATTGCCGCCATCGCCGGTCTGGTGCTGGGATGTGCTGCCAATTCAATCCCTGTTGTGATCGACGGCTTTATCTCCACCGCAGGCGCTTTGATCGCCTCGGAACTGCATCCCGATGTGCGTGACTACATCTTTGCCGCGCATCAGTCGGTAGAAATCGGCCACCGTTTCATGCTGGAGCGGATCGGCGCTGATCCGATTCTTGATCTCGAATTCCGTCTGGGTGAGGGGACCGGTGCTGCTCTGGCCATGACGCTGATCGAGGCCGGTGTCAAGATTCTGAAGGAGATGGCAACCTTTGAACAGGCCGGGGTCTCGCAGGGATAATGAGATTCTACGTCATCGCACTGCAGTTTCTGACGATCATCCCGCTCCCTTTTGCGGTCCGCTGCGAGAAGGAGGATCTGGGGCGTTCGACCGCTCTCTTTCCTCTGGCCGGATTGACCATCGGAGCATTGCTGGCCGGACTGAACTGGCTGATTTCGCCCTGGTTGGCGCGACCGCTCTGTGACGCGCTCCTGATCACGACTCTGGCGGTGGTGACGGGCGGATTGCATCTGGACGGGTTGGCCGATGTGTGTGACGGACTGGCGGCACGTGGCGGCCGGGAACGCTTTCTGGCAGTCATGAAGGATTCTCAGGTGGGTGCGATCGGCGCGGTCGGACTGGTGCTGGGTCTGTTGCTGAAATGGCAGGCGCTGGTGGCGGTACCGGTCGAACTCAAGTGGCAGGCGCTGCTGCTTTTTCCGGTACTGGCCCGATTTGGCCAGGTGGCAACGTTGACCGGAGCCCGTCATGCCCGTCAGGATGGGCTCGGAGCGGCGTTTGTTCAGGGGACGGGTAAGGTGCCGCTGACGGTGGCACTTGTCACCAGCGTTTCAGTTTGCATCTGGTTGTTCGGCAGTTTCGGACTGATTCCTCTGACGTCGGTTTGTCTTGTTACCGTTGCCGGGCGGCTGTTCTTTCAGTCCCGGCTTGGGGGATTGACCGGTGATACGGTCGGCTGCATCAGCGAACTGAACGAAATTCTGGCACTTATAGTTATTTCCTCATTGCCGAAAGTCCTGCCTTGAACACGTACTACAACAATACGAAACCAGACCAGGAGCTCAGTTTTAAAACAACTACATACTATCATGAAGGAATATCTAATGCAGACTCAGATCGAACAGGCCCGACAGGGTATCATCACGCCGCAAATCGCCGCGGTTGCCCTCACGGAAGGGCTGACCGGTGAATATGTCCGGCAGATGGTTGCTGAAGGAAAGATCGTCATCCCCTGGAACCACAACCGTAAACCATCGCGTATCGCCGGAATAGGTAAGGGGCTCTCCACCAAGGTCAACGCCTCCATCGGCACCTCCTCAGACATCGTTGATTATGATGCGGAAATCAGAAAGGCACTGGCAGCTCAGGAATCCGGGGCTGATACGCTGATGGAGCTCTCTGTAGGCGGTGACCTCAATCGCGTCCGGCGTGAGGTGATCGCCGCCGTGGACCTGCCGGTTGGAAATGTGCCGCTTTATCAGGCCTTCTGCGAAGCGGCCCGCAAATACGGTGATCCGAACAGACTGGACGAGGAGATGCTCTTCGACATCATCGAGCAGCAGTGCGCCGACGGTATGGCCTTCATGGCGGTGCATTGCGGTATCAACCTCTGCACGATTGAGCGGCTGCGCAAGCAGGGGTATCGCTACGGAGGTCTTGTCTCCAAGGGGGGCGTGTCGATGGTCGCCTGGATGATCGCTAACAATCGCGAAAACCCGCTGTACGAGAAATTCGACCGGGTGGTCTCGATCCTCAAAAAATACGACACCGTTCTTTCGCTCGGCAACGGCCTGAGGGCCGGGGCGATCCATGATTCCTCGGACCGGGCCCAGATACAGGAACTGATTTTCAACTGTGAACTGGCCGAAATCGGCCGGGAGATGGGGTGCCAGATGCTGGTGGAGGGGCCGGGTCACGTGCCGCTGGACGAGATCGAGGGGAACATTCAGCTGCAGAAACGGATGAGCGGCGGCGCACCGTACTACATGCTTGGGCCTATCGCTACTGATGTGGCTCCCGGATTCGACCATATTACCGCCGCCATTGGCGCCGCCCAGTCAAGCCGTTATGGTGCCGACCTGATCTGCTATATTACACCGGCTGAACACTTGGCACTCCCCAATGAGGAGGATGTCCGTATGGGAGTGAAGGCGGCAAAAATCGCGGCTTACATCGGCGATATGAACAAATATCCGGAAAAGGGGCGTCAGCGTGACAAGGAGATGTCCAAGGCGCGACGCGACCTGAACTGGGATAAACAGTTCCAGTTGGCGCTCTATCCAGAGGATGCCCGTGCGATTCGCGTCAGTCGCGCCCCGGAAGATGAAGATACCTGTACGATGTGCGGCGACTTTTGTGCCTCGCGAGGGGCAGGAAAGTTGTTTGCAGGAGATTTGAAGGGTGATAAACTGTGACAACTGTTCTTCGGAGGGAGTCATGACGCCGCACACCCGCATCTACCTCATTCGTCACGGCCAAGTGGTCGGTTTTGATCAGCCGCGTTATAACGGCCAGACCGATGTTGCGCTGACAGATTACGGTGTCGAGCAGTACCACCGTATCAGAGAGCGTCTCGCAGAGTCGAAAATATCTGCCTGCTATACGAGTGATCTGTCGCGCTGCACTACCGGTGCCGGAATCATCTGCCAGACGTTAGGTATTGAGCCGGTTGCCCGCCGTGAACTGCGAGAGCTGAATATCGGGGAGTGGGAAGGGTTGACCTGGCAGGAAATAAAATCCTTCTGGCCGGACGGCTGGCAGGCGCGGCTGGCTGATCTGGTCAATTACCGGGTGCCGGGGGGAGAAAATTTGCTGGATGTTGAGGCGAGAGTCATGCCGGTCATCAATGAAGTTGTAGAAAAACACAAAGGAGAGGAACTGCTGGTAGTCGGACATGGCGGAGTCAACCGTATCGTGCTGCTGAACGTTATCGGTGCGCCTCTGGCAGGGATGTTCACTGTCGAGCAGAATTACGGCTGTATGAATATCATCGACTACTATAACGATGGTCGAGCGACGGTGAAATTGTTGAACGGGTGATGATACAGGAACAAAATACCTATTATACTCTGTAAACACTGGCCGCTAAATGTCAAATCAATCCCATATCAGCAATTACAGCCGCTACTTCAGCCAAGGGCAGAAGGTATTTATGGTCAATATGTCGACGGAGCGTAACAGCGAGGTATACGAGTCGCTGAGCGGTGTAGTCACCTCCAGCGACATGAATGCACTTGAACTTGTGATCGCTCATGTCGGAGACGGGACGCATGATGATGAGGTCGGCAAAGCAACCTACAAGCTGACAAGCGAGGCCTTGGGGAGCGGTATCCAGGTGCTGGCCGACCTGATTGGAAGCGGTCCGGGCAATCTGTTCCAATTCCGCATGCACGGCACGCTGGAGATGTTCCAGCGCCGCGCGGTCTCTCGTGTTGAGTTCTCTGCACCACTCTTCAATCTGCGCGGAAACTTCCCGCTCTCCTTTTTCAGGAAGGAATGGAAGCGGGTCATGGATCATCTGCGCAACAATAGTGTGCTGCCCGGTCTTGTCCTGCAGGAGACCAAAATAAACCTGAGCGCCGGCGGGATCGGGATTACGGTTCCGGTGAAACCCCGGCCGACGCCACTCTCAATATTTTTTATCGCACTGGATGAAGATCTGCCGGTCTGTGCCCTGGCGGAAACCATCTGGGGGCAGCGTGCGGATGAGGGGCTGCGTTGCGGATACCGCTTTATTAATATCCTCAAGTCAGATCAAGAACGGATAAACAACCATATAAGCGAATTGATGCGGAAGAGTGGCGGCACCCACATGGAGTACACGCGCAACTGGGTGTTGGTGGACAAGATGATGGCGGATCTACGCAAGCATGAATGACAGAGCACAATCGAGAGTAAACAGCACGTTAAAGGGGAACAGACAATGAGATCACAAGGCCCCCGGACAGTCAAACTCCCCAATGCCGAAGAAGCTGCCGCACTCCTCAAACGGATGCGCGGCGAGGTGGACAACAACTCCAATTACCGCTCAAAATCGCTTAAAATTCACGGCGCTGTTTGTGCCAAGTGCGGCCGGGAGTTCGACCAGTCCTGCATCAATCTGCTGACTGTTCATCACAAGGACGGCAATCATCACAACAATCCGCCGGATGGATCAAACTGGGAGAATCTCTGTACTCACTGTCATGACGATGAACATTCGCGTGGAGTGCTTGGAGAATACCTCTCGAAGACTATTTGAAATTCTGATAGATCAACCGCCCTACCAATGCCAGCACCATCGTGATAAATACCGGCCTGATAAAGGCGGTTCCACGAGTAATGACCAGCTTTGATCCGACCCGAGCCCCCAGAAACTGCCCGATCCCCATCACAATCCCTTCAACAAACCGAACCTGGCCGACTGACAGGAAAAACAGCAACGCGACAACGTTGCTGGTGAAATTCATGACTTTCGTTGTTGCGGTTGCCCGCATCATGGAGTAACCCATCATCATCATAAGGGCCATCGTCCAGAACGAACCGGTTCCCGGACCGAAAAAGCCGTCATAAAAGCCGATGCCCAGTCCGAACAGCAGATAAAACAGACCGGCCTTTATTCGGGCATGAGAATCTTCCGCTCCCAGGCGGGGCGAAAACAGGGTATAGAACGCGATAGCTGCCAGCAGCCAGGGAATCAGCTGTTTGAGCAGAGATGCATCAAGGAGCTGTACCGCCCCTACTCCAAGGGCGGCTCCGACGGACGTCCAGAGAATGCCAATCCAGCAGTCGCTCAGCTTGACTGTTCCCGCCCGCACAAAATGGAGCATGGCGCTGCCGGAGCCGAAAGATGCCTGGAGTTTGTTCGTGCCGAGAGCGACCTGGGGGGGGAGACCGATACCCATCAAAACCGGTACGGTGATTAGACCTCCGCCTCCGGCGATGGAGTCAACAAGTCCGGCGACAAAGGCTGCTGCGAAGAGCAGGGGGAGAAGGATTTCAGGAGACATGCAGAATTATATTGCTTTGGACCATGACAGGCGCTGCTCAAGCCAGCGCGAGAGGCTGGTGAAGGCGTAGCAGAGGAAGAAATAGATGACTGCAATGAAGATGAATATTTCGGTCGGGAATGCCATGGTGCGGTTGTTTATCTGGGTGGCAACGTGAGTCAGTTCTGATACTCCGACGATGAAGGCCAGAGAGGTGTCTTTGATCAGAGATACGAACTGGTTGACGAACGAGGGGATCATGTTGCGCAGTCCCTGAGGAAGAACGATATACAGCATGACCTGCCAGGAGGCGAGTCCGGTGGAGATGGCCGCTTCAGTCTGGCCTTTGGGAATTCCTTCGATACCGGCGACAACAATACGGGACATATAGGCTGAGGTGAAGAGGGTTAGCGCCATGATGACGGTGTTATTCTCCGCAACCTTCCCGAACAGTGCCGGTAGCAGAAAATACATCCAGAAGATAACCATCAGCAGCGGCATGCCGCGTACAACATTTATAAAGGCTAGAGCAGGGTACCGTATAATCGGAAAGCGCGAAATACTGAAGAGCCCCAAAATCATGCCGCCAAAGAAGGAGAGGATACAGGAAACGACTGCCAGATACAGTGTCAGCCCGACTCCGCCTAACGGACCGTGCGGAAATCGGCCGATCATGAAGTAGGTGAAATTATCGGAGATAACCGAAAAATTGAGAAAGGGTTCCATATCAGGCAGCCTTGTGTACGTTGAGGACTTTTTCGTTATAGATATTTACCAGTGCGGTAATAAGTATCGAGAGCACCAGATAGACAACTGTTGCAGCGGTAAAAGCCTCAAAGCCCTTGAATGTGTAGCTTTCAACCTGGCGGGCCTGGTAGGTCATTTCCATAACTCCGATAGTCATCGCCAGTGATGAGTTCTTGGCCACATTCAGAAACTGGTTTACCAGCGGTGGAATCGTAATGCGTACTGCCTGCGGAAGAATAATGTACTGCATCGACCGCAGGTATGAGAAGCCGGCGCTGCGGGATGCCTCCATCTGTTCCTTCGGAATCGAGAGCACGCCGGAGCGGATATCTTCCGCGATAAAAGCGGACGTATAGATGGTCAGGGCAATAGCTGCTGCTGCGAATTCGAAATTGGTGCTGACCAGCCAGTCGTTAACGGCTGCGGGCAGGATTTTATAGGAACCGAAATACCAGAAGAAGATCTGCACCAGCAGCGGGGTGTTGCGGAAAAACTCAAGGTAGGCGTGGGCGAACCAGCGTACCGGTTTGTTGTGCGACATGCGCATGACCGCAATGACCAGTCCCAGAATGAAGGCGAGGACAATCGAGATCGCCGACAGTTTCAGCGTCGTGATCAGTCCCGAGACCAGCCAGTCGAAATATTTTCCGGAAGTTATGGTTGACCAGTCGAATGTGTAGTTGAGCATGGGGGACCTTGAAACTGCAGGCTGAGGTTAAGGTTAAGGTTAAGGTAAACTCAACCTCAACCTCAACCTCAACCTGTATTTCTATTTGTCTGCAGTGATTTTGAACAAACGGGCAAGGTGAAACTCGGTGCTCGGGCCGAACCATTTGTCGAAGATTGCTTTGGCTTCGCCGCTTTTTTCCATTTCAAGAATGGTCTTGTTGACGAAATTTACGAAGTTGGTGTCACCTTTGCGCATGCCGAGACCATACGGTTCATCGGAAATCTGCAGGGCGGGAATTTCAAACTGACCTTTGTTGGGGGCTTTGGCGAGGATACCTGCCAGGATGGCTTCGTCAGTGGTGACCGCAGCCACTTTCCCCTGCTGTAGAGCGAGGAAGGCTTGCGGATAGTCGTCAAATGACAGTACTGTTGCAGAAGGGACCGCCTTCTTGACATTCTGCTCGGATGTCGAGCCTTTGGCGGTACCGATCTTTTTCCCTTCCAGATCCTTCAGGCTGTTGACAGTACCCTTCTTGGTGATGAATTTCTGGCCGGTAAAGAAATAGGTATGGCTGAAATCAATTACTTTGGCGCGCTCGGCGTTTTTGGTCATGGTCGCAGCGATGATGTCAATATGACCTTCCTGTAGCTGCGGCATGCGACTTGCGGAGGTAACCGGCTTGAGTTCAACTTTTACGCCCATTTTCCTGGCGATGGCGTTGACAAAATCGATGTCGTAGCCGACGATCTGACGGCTTTTCTCATCGATGTAACCGAAAGGGGGGAGTGAGTCCTTGCAGCCGACGACCAGAACCCCTTTTTTCTTCGCGTCAACCAGAGTGTCTCCGGCCAGAGCAGCCTTGGCGGTTAAAGTTGCCAGAGCCATGATCATAAACAGCGTTGCCAGTTTTTTCATTGTGTATTCTCCTTTGTGTGGTGTGATTTCCGATACGGCCGGAATCAGGGTCATTCAGCCTGCATCGGCGTCAGTAATTGACGCAGAAACTGTTGAGCGCGAGGGTGCTGCGGTCGGAGGAAAAAATCTTCCGGTGTTGCTTCTTCAAGCAGGATTCCATCCGCCATGAACGCCACCCGATGGGCAACCTCGCGGGCAAAACCCATCTCGTGCGTCACGACAATCATGGTCATGCCGGAGAGCGCCAGGTCTTTCATAACAGCCAGAACTTCACCGATCATTTCGGGGTCAAGAGCGGAAGTCGGTTCGTCGAACAGCATGATGCGGGGCTTCATGGCAAGCGCACGTGCAATGGCAACCCGCTGCTGCTGGCCTCCGGAGAGTTGTGAAGGGTACGCGTCCCGCTTCTCGGCCAGTCCGACCCGGGTAAGCAGCAACATAGCCTGCTCTTCAGCCTCTTTTTTCGGAATGTTACGGATTTTCATCGGAGCAAGGGTGATATTGCTGATGACTGACAGGTGCGGATACAGATTAAACTGCTGGAAAACGAAGCCTACCTCTGCCCGCAATTTGTTGATGTCGGTTTTTTTGTCAGAGAGATCCATGCCGTCAACAACCAGGGAGCCTTCATTGATCGGTTCGAGTTGATTTATGGTACGGATCAGGGTTGATTTGCCGGAACCTGATGGTCCGCATACCACCAGCACTTCGCCGGAGGTGACATGCAGGTTGATGTTGTTAAGTACGTGCAGGTTTTTGAACCATTTGTGCACGCCGGTGAAAGTAATCATAACAGACTCCAGAGTCAGGCAAAACAACGTGATTAGTAAATCTTTCCTACCATGCCGGGGTGGGAAAGAAAAGGGTTTTTACGGAGTACTCATTTTCTGCCCGGCCAGTAACTGCCCCCCGTCAGGGTGGCAGTGATACTTCCCACAGCGACCTTTGATTTCATCTGTACCGGTATCCTGCGATCGTCGTCGGTCAGCCAGATAAAAATATCTCCCGTCCGGGCAAAAATCCCCTCAGATTGCAAAAGTGGATTGATCACAATGGTTTTGAAGCGTCCCAGAGGGATAACGAGTTCTTCCCGCCGCAGCACTTTTACCTCTGTATTCCACAGTCTGCTGCAGTCATAAATGTCTATGTAATAGGAAGCTCCCACTTGAAGCGGTATGGTGCGAAAGTAGAAAAAGCTGGAGAGCGTGTCGTATGTCCGCTTGGTAATTGGCTGCCTGCTCATCCTTTTTTTGAGACGATCGTCAGTCGTTACTTCAAGCTTCTGACGGTCAAAGCGCGCTTCCCGGTCGGTTTTGGTCCGGCCTTCATTTTTTCGTTCCTGATACAGTCGTGGTGTACCGATGTGCAGAGGTGGTGAACCGGCAATCAGAAAAGATTCAATCCGGTCATCAACCGGGAAAAAGAAACGTAACCAGTCTGCCGACCGGGCTGTTGAAACAATATGGATATCTGTGCCTTCCCGAGTAACTTCCTGAACGGCAGAGCCGGCAGGGATGCCGGTATAGGAAAGCTCAAACTCCAGTCGTTCCGGAATCGGGAAGGCAATCGCGCTGTTCAGCAGGCATGGCAGTAGTATGGCTGCTAACAGGAATATTGCTCTATTTGGAAAGCCTCTTTCCTTCATCCTTTATCCTTCAACTATGCCCGGCCGCCGGTCTGAGATTGTTCAAATTCGGTTCGAGCCTTGTGCAGTTCTTCGACTTCACGTAGTTTTTCGCCCATCCAGGAGTGAAATACTTTTGCATTCTCATAGTTCATAACAACACCGGAATCAATGTACCGGACCATGCTGCTTGTCAGGTCTTTCGGCTCGACGGAGATTTCGCGACCTATTGCGCCTTCAAGGGTGATTTCATGTGAAATGGTTTCCGGCAGCGGTTGACGCTCAAGGTAGAAGTTGATTACCATTTCACCGCGGGGTGAAAAGCCCCCCTGGGCACCGTTGACGTAGACAGGATTATAGGCGTAATTGAAGATATACTTGAACGTTAATTCAGGTTTCTTATGGCTCATCGGGTTTTCTCCTTGAAATTCAGAAGTCGTGATGTCTGATATAAATCTCCTGAATATTTACCATAATCAGAAGGGCAAGGAAAAGATTTTCTTACCCATTTCAGTTATTGACATATGAGAGAGTTGTTTGTAGTAAGAATGCGTAACAAAATCTGCTTTGGAGGAACGTCTATGAAAATTATTACCAAAACAGCTTTGCTTTCAATCTCTCTGCTTTTGTGTGCTGCTTCGGGTTTTGCTGTTGATGTGAAAACCCCTGCTGCAGATATGAAGAGCACCGTCAAGGCTGCTGGAGACAGTGCCAAATCTGACGCAAAAGCGTCTGCGACTGCGGGTAAAGAAAGTGCGACCGCCTCTGCAAAGGCCAAACTTATTGATATCAACACCGCTACAGATGCGGAGTTGAAGGCTGTTCCGGGAATCGGTGATGCCTTTGCCGCCAAAATTATTGCCGGAAGACCATATGCGAACAAGACGCAGCTCAAATCTCGAAAAATAGTTCCGGCTGTCCTTTATGAGCAGGTTAAGGACCGGCTGATCGCCAAACAACCGCAAAAATAGCTGTACGTCAGTATTTGTTGAATTCAGTTCGGGGTATCCTATCGGGTACCCCGTTTTTGTTGACTTCGGCCGTGTAAGCCTTGACTTTTCGCAGGGATACCTGTTATTCGTGGGCTGAAATTTTTGGAGATAAGGAGAAACATAATGTTGAATAAACGTACAATCGCCTTTATCGGCGGAGGGAACATGGCAGAAGCGATCATGCGCGGACTCTTGCGTGATGATGGTGGTGTCGGAATATGTGTAGCGGAAATCAGTTCTGCTCGTCGGGACCAGCTGACGCAGCAATTTCCCGCTGTTCGGGTGGTTGCCAGTGCGGCAGAAGCGGCCCAATGGGGTGAAACAGTCATTCTGGCGATCAAGCCGCAGCAAGCTGAAAGCGTCCTTGAACTGATCAAACCGGCCGTCACTCCGGACAAACTACTTATATCAATCATGGCAGGAATACCGTGTGCCAAAATCGAGGCTCATCTGGCTGCCGGTTGCCGTGTCATACGGACTATGCCGAATACTCCGGCTCTGATCGGATCCGGTGCAACTGCTCTCTGCCCCGGTCGTAATGCTTCTGTAGACGACCTGGAAAGCGCCGAGCGCATTTTTGCTCTGGTAGGTTCTACCGCACGAATTGAAGAAAAACTGATGGATGCCGTCACCGGTCTTTCCGGCAGTGGACCGGCGTATGTATTTACGTTTATTGAGGCACTTGCCGATGCCGGGGTCAAGAATGGCCTGCCGCGTGATGTGGCCGCCCGGCTGGCGGCACAAACGGTGCTTGGTGCTGCCAGGATGGTTGTCGAAACCGGCGAACATCCGGCTTTGTTGCGGGAGAAGGTTTCCTCTCCGGGGGGCACGACCATTGCGGCACTGCACTCCCTTGAAAGCGGTGGTTTTCGCGGCGTTGTTATGGATGCTGTGGAGGCGGCCTGCCAAAGGTCTAAGGAACTGGCCGGAAAATAGGGTATTTTCTGATTGTTATGCGTGTACATCAAGGAGGGTATCATGTTTGAATCCGCCGAGTTGGGGCACAAGATAAGTAAAGAGGTATGGAAAAAGGAAATTCCCGGGTTGCGCGAAGGATTGCTGGATGCTCAGCTTGACCTGTTTCAGGCGAAAAAGTTTCCCGTGATTATTCTGGTGGCGGGAGTTGATTGTGCCGGCAAGGGTGAAACGGTGAATCTTCTTAACGAATGGATGGATCCCCGCCATATTGAAACACATGCAGTGCGTGACCTGACCGATGAAGAGCTGGAGCGGCCCAGTATGTGGCGTTACTGGAGAGTGCTTCCTCCCAAAGGAAAAGTCGGTGTATTTATCGGAACCTGGTATTCGGCGCCGCTTGTCGAAAATGTCTACGGAACGATCAAAAACGCCGAACTTGACCAACGGTTGGAGCGGATTATCCGTTTTGAAAAAATGCTTTGTGATGAAGGGGCCCTGGTTCTTAAATTCTGGCTGCATCTGTCAAAAGATGAACAGAAAAAACGCCTCAAAATGCTGGAAAAAGATCAAAAAACCCGCTGGCGGGTAACGGATACCGACTGGGATCACTATAAACAGTATGATAAATTCCGCAAAGTTTCTGAACGCATGCTCCGCTCAACAAGCACGGCGGAATCCCCTTGGACCATCGTTGAAGGAACCGATCCTCGTTACCGTTATCTGACTATCGGCAGAACCATTCTGGACAACCTGCGCCAGCGTCTCGACGCGCCTGAACCGCCGCATCACGAAGAACCGATCCCCCCTATTGTGCCGGCAATTGACGATTTACTGATCCTCAAAACGCTGGATATGTCGAAAAAGATCAAAAAAGAAGATTACGAAAGTGAACTGGAGAAGTATCAGGGTAAACTCAATCTGCTTACCCGTCATGATGATTTCAAAAAACTCTCTGTTGTTGTGGCCTTCGAGGGTAACGATGCTGCCGGTAAAGGCGGGAGCATCCGCCGTATTACCCAGGCCCTCGATGCCCGCCAGTTCCGGGTCTTCCCGGTGGCAGTGCCCACCGAGGAGGAGCGCGCCCAACCTTATATGTGGCGTTTCTGGCGTAACATCCCCCGTAAAGGGCGTTTTGCCATTTTTGACCGCTCCTGGTACGGCCGGGTGCTGGTGGAACGGGTGGAAGGGTTTTGCCCGCGCAGCGACTGGATGCGTGCCTATGGTGAGATCAACGATTTTGAGGAACAGCTGGTGCGCAACCGGACGGTGGTTGTCAAATTCTGGCTTTCAATAACCAAGGAAGAACAATTGAGGCGTTTTAAGGAGCGCGAGAAAGTCGGTTTCAAACGATTCAAGATCACCGATGAGGACTGGCGTAACCGGGACAAGTGGAATGAGTACGAACTGGCGGTTTGCGATATGATCGACCGCACCAGTACCGAGATCGCCGCCTGGACGCTGGTTGAGGCCAATGACAAGTATTATGCACGTATCAAGGTGTTGAAGACGTTGTGCGAACGCATTGAGAAGGCGCTGGGAAAGTGAGTTTCCATAGCCACCCGTCATTACTTTCTTGCGAGTTGCTTTAAAATGACCTATATTTAGCACCTTAAATATGTCATAAATGAGGTCTTGCCATGAACAAGTTATATGCTGGCGTTTCGGTAAGTATCAGTGAGCTGAAAAAAAATCCGTCCCGTATTATCGGTCATGCCGGAGGTGCTCCGGTGGCTATCCTCAATCACAATAAGCCCAGTGCCTATCTGATCCCGGCAGAGGCTTTCGAGGCGATGATGGAAAAGTTCGAGGACTATGAGCTTGGCCGTGTCGTCAAGGAAAGAGAACACGAAGCATCCGTCAAGGTAACGATGGATGATTTATAGTCTTGAATTCAAGGAATCCGCTCTCAAGGAGTGGAGCAAGCTTGATGGCAGCATCCGGGAGCAATTCAAGAAAAAGTTGGTCGAGCGGCTTGAGTTTCCGCGAGTAGAGTCCTCCCGGCTTTCCGGAATGCCGGACTGCTACAAGATCAAGCTGAAGAATGCCGGTTACCGGTTGGTGTATCAGGTTGATGATATGCGAATTGTGGTTATTGTGGTGGCGGTCGGAAAACGTGAGAACCTGACGGTATATCGGGTAGCGGGGAAGCGGCTGCGGGAATAAAAAAACCGGGTCTAAAACAGGGAAACCACCCGCACATACACTCGCTCTGCAAACCGCAGTAACCAAAAAAACAGCTCAGCACCGGGTCGGAAATCGAATGATACGTAAGGATGGCGGATGTAACAGGGGCGGGCTCCGGCGACCAGTGCCGCCAGGCAGCCGGTCAGCAGGCGGTCATCGACCATCATGATTGAAGAGAGGGGAACTCCGGCGAGTTCCCCTGTTTTTTTGATGCCGTCCGGGTACGGTTTTTTCCGGACTCCTGAAATGAGGCGTATGGCGGGAAAATGTTCGGCAAACCATCGTACCCGCACTTCTGTCGGTTTATTGGAGAGGATGAACATCCGGCTTCCACCAAACACCTCCTGGCAGTGCTTCATCCATGCGATCGCTTCCGGGAGCGGGACCGGTGCGCCGTGACCTGCCAGAACGCCGTCAAAATCTAGAGACAGAACTTCTATGCCCTGCATTCTCAAAACTGCCGGATCGATGGTCAGAATGGAAGCTGTTAGGGGTGTTTCGGCAAGTAACTGTGCAAGTTTACGACGGCAAAGGAAGCCGAGGGTAAAGCCGGCCAGGATGTGAGCAAATTGTGCCATCGCTATCTGCCGTATTTATAGGCAGCTGCGCAGGTGCCTTCGCTGGAGACCATACAGGCGCCGACCGGAGACTCGGGGGTGCAGAGTGTGGCAAAGAGCGGGCAGTTGAACGGAGCCAGCTTTCCCTTGAGTACTTCACCACAGAGGCAGGCGGGGTTTTCAACCGGTTCCGGAACGTCCAGTGTCAAAACTCGTTCGGCGTCAAAATCGGCATACTCGTCCCTGATTGCCAGACCGGTGCCGGGCAGTATCCCCAGACCGCGCCAGACGGCGTCACACGGTTCAAAGAGCTGGTGGAGGATCGCCTGCGCCTTTGGGTTGCCTTCCCAGGAAACAGCGCGCCGGTACTGAATCTCTACTTTGCCTTCGCTGCGCAGCACCTGTGCCAGCAGCATTTCGATTCCCTGCATGACGTCGGCCGGCTCAAAGCCGGTTACTACGCACGGGATGTGAAACTTTTCCGCCAACGGCTTGTAGGCGTTACCACCGATAACGGTACTGACGTGGGCCGGGCAGAGATAACCGGAAAGACCGAGATCAGGATCGGCGCTGAGTACTTCCATCGGTATCGGGATGGTTTTGTGCGAAGCCAGCACGCAATAGTTTTTCAGCTTCAGACGGGCAGCCTCGATGATGCTGGCAGCGATTGTCGGGGCGGTGGTCTCGAACCCGACCCCCAGAAAAACCACCCGTCGCTCCGGATGATTTTTCGCCAGTGAAACAGCGTCAAGCGGTGAATAGACAATGCGGATGTCAGCGCCGCCTGCCCGTTGTTCCATCAATGACGAGTGACTCCCCGGGACACGCAGCATGTCGCCGAAGGTGGTAACAATGTTGTGGGGATCTGCAGCACAGGCGAGCGCCTTATCGACGTAGCCGATCGGGGTGACGCAAACCGGGCACCCGGGACCCGAGATCAGTCTGACGTTTTCGGGGAGCAGGCTGCGGATACCGTACTGATAGATCGACATGGTATGGGTGCCGCATACCTCCATAAAGTTGACCGGAGCTGTCAAGCGTGCAGCCATACGGCGTATGTTGCCTGCCATGTTTTGAACCAGTTCACGGTCCCTGAATTCATCCTGGAATTTCATGCCAGGTCCTCCTCGGAAAAGACTTCACGCATCAGGCGGATTGTCTCTTTCGCATAGGTTTCGTCCAGTTTGGAAATCGCAAAACCGGCATGCACGATCACATAATCACCGACCTCAACCTCTTCGCCAAGCAGCATGACACTCGCCTCTTTTTTCACGCTGTCAACTTCGGCGATAACGTTGTCGCCATTTTTACTGATAATTTTCATCGGAATAGCAAGACACATATCAGACCTTTCTCCTTCCTGCAATAGCAGCTTGTCCCAGGGCGATGCCGCCATCGTTCGGCGGGACCAGTCGATGGGTGAACACGTGAAGCCCTTTGATGGTCAGGGCAGTATATATCATTTCACTCAAAAGGCGATTCTGAAAAACGCCGCCCGAGAGAATAATGCGATCAAGGCCGGTGGTGCGGGCGATACGGAGGCAGACGTCCGAAGTTGCAGAAGCGACGGTACGATGGAAACGGTGAGCGATAGCAGAAACCGGTTCCGCTGCATGTATATCGATAAGGATTTCAGGGAACATCGGGGAGAAATCAATCTGGAGCGGACTTTCCCCGCTCATGAGGATATCGTAGCGGTAGTTACCCCGCCCATCATCTTCAGCCAACTCTGCAACCGCCTCAAGTTCAATTGCTCCCTGACCGTCATACGACACAATATGTCTCACATTGAGCAGTGCAGCTATAGCATCAAACAGCCGTCCGCAGCTGGATGTCAGCGGTGAATTGATGCCGCGCCGCACCATCCGGGCAAAAAGTGACTGCTCGTCCTCAGACAGAATACGGGCAACCGGGTGATCGAGTGTAAAGGCGGCTTCGCCCAGCGACTGATACAGATAGGCCAGGGCCATACGCCATGGTTCACGTACGGCGGCATCTCCCCCGGGAAGCGGCACCGGGCGGAAGTGCCCTGCGCGGGAATATCCCTCATAACTGCCGGTCAGAAATTCCCCTCCCCAGATTGTACCGTCAGTGCCATACCCGGTGCCGTCGAATATGATTCCGATGACCTCACCATCAAGCCGGTTTTCTGCCATGCAGGCTGCAAGGTGGGCATGATGATGCTGTACCCGTATCAGCGGGATTCCCGATTCCTCGGCGAAACGGGACGAAAGATAGTCGGGGTGCAGGTCACAGGCAATCACTCCCGGCTTGATTGCCAGCATTGCAGACAGCTGAGAGACCGTTTGATGAAATGAGTCGAGAGTTGAAATATTTTTCAGATCACCGATATGCTGGCTGAGAACGGCACGGTTACCATCAGCAAGGCATATGGCACTCTTCAGCTCGGCTCCCGTCGCTACCAACGGCTGAACGGGAAAGGGGAGTGTGACCGCTCGCGGAGCATACCCGCGGGCTCGGCGATAAAAGAGTGGTTTCCCCTGAAAAACGCGCATCACCGAATCATCGCTGCGCATATGAATCGGCCGATCATGGAGCAGAATATAGTCGAATATTCCGGCAAGGCGGTGCTGAGCATCATGATCTTCGAAAACCACCGGTTCGTCTGAAATGTTGCCGCTGGTCATCACAAGGGAGGTGAAAGAGGAATTTTGGATTTTGGATTTTGGATTTTGGATTGAAGAGTGAAATAACAGGTGATGCAGCGGGGCATAGGGAAGCATCAGTCCAAGCCAGCCGTTTGTCGGGGCAATCAGGGGAGAAAGCGTTGTGTCACGGCGCTTTCTGACAATGATGATTGGAGCTTCCGGAGAACTGAGCAGACGCTCCTCCATGTCGTTCATCTCTGCCAGTTCGCGGGCTGTTTCAAGACAGGCCGCCATGATGGCGAACGGCTTTTCATCACGTTTCTTCCGCTCCCGTAATCGGGCTACCGCTTCATGATTGCATGCATCGACAGCAAGGTGATAGCTGCCGATTCCTTTAACTGCGAGGATTGCGCCGTTTTTGAGCAGTTCTCCCGCCTGTTGAACAGCAGAGTTATGCGTAGCAATATTCTCACCGGCCGCAGTAAGCAGACTTACCTGAGGTCCGCAGGAGTGGCAGGCGATCGGCTGGGCGTGGAAACGTCGATCCAGAGGATTATTGTATTCGCTCAGGCAGTCGGGGCAGAGCGGAAAGCCGGCCATGGTTGTTTTTGGACGGTCGTAGGGGACGCCGGTGATGATACTGTAACGGGGGCCGCAGTTGGTGCAGGTTATAAATGGATAGTGATAGCGGCGGTCGGTCGGGTCAAAAAGCTCCCGCAGACAGTCACCGCAAAGGGCGGAATCGGGGGCAATCTGAATATCAGTCATGCCGGTCCCGCTCGGAAGTATAGAAAAATTATGTTCTTCGCAGGTTGCGATGTCTTCAGTGGTAATAGCGCTGATTACGGCAAGAGGAGGCGCTTCGCAAGAAAGAGCATGTTCAAAGGAGATCAATGCCGTTTCTGTGCCCTGAATCTCTATTTCGACACCGGCCGGGGTGTTGCGTACCCAGCCGGACAGTTCCAGCTCATGGGCAAGCCGGTACACGAAAGGGCGGAATCCGACACCCTGGACGATCCCCTGGACCGCGTGCCGACGACGATGAATCAGGTCTGTGCTCCGGCTGTCAGCCACTGATACCAGGCTTCCATTCCTTCTCCGCTCCGGGCGGACAATTCAAAAATGATGATTCCGGGACTGACGCGACGTGCATACTCTCTGCATTTTTCAACATCAAAGTCGGTGTGCGGCAGAAGGTCGGTCTTGTTGAGCAGCATGACAGTCGAGTTGTGGAACATCAGGGGATATTTGAGCGGCTTGTCCTCCCCTTCGGTGACAGAAAGGACGACAACTTTATGATGTTCTCCCAGATCAAAAGCTGCAGGACAGACCAGATTGCCGACATTTTCAATCATCAGCAGATCCAGGCTGTCGAGATCAAAGGTTTCCGTTCCATGCATGATCATGTGGGCGTCCAGATGACATCCGGCACCGGTGTTGATCTGACGAACCGGAACTCCGGTAGCGGCGATGCGTCGGGCATCGTTATCAGTCTGCTGGTCACCTTCGATGACGGCGAAACGGAGCTTATGCGACAGGTCGCGCAAGGTTCTCTCCAGCAGGCTTGTTTTGCCGGAACCGGGCGAGCTGACCAGGTTCAGGACAAAAATGCCCTTGTCTTTGAACAGGGCACGGTTAAAAGAGGCGAGGCGATTGTTTTTCCCCAGAATGTCATCTTCGATGGAAATTTTTGTGCGTTTACCGGATTCGGCGCCATGATGGTGAGCATGATCGTCTGTGTGGGTGTGCTGTTCGGATCCACCATGGCTGTGAGATTGACTATGGTCGTGGTCATGACTGTGTTCATGGTCATGATCGTGATGATGATCGGCTGTTGGACATCCGCAGGTTGTGCACATTGAAGAATACTCCTCGAGGCTGTTTTAAATAACGTATCAGTTTCAAACATGAGATGCAATATTCAGTTACGTGACAGATTCACCGAACTGCAGTTGATGGAGGCGGGCATATATGCCGTTTGCTTGCAGCAGCTCGTCGTGCGTGCCTTCTTCTGCTTTGATACCGTGCTGGATAGTGACGATACGGTCGGCATCGTGAATGGTGGAGAGCCGATGGGCAATGACCAGAGAGGTGCGCCCCTTCATCAACCCTTTGATACCTTCCTGAATCATCTGCTCCGAGGCGCTGTCGATGCTGGCGGTCGCCTCATCCAGCACGAGAATTTCCGGATCGAAGGCAACAGCCCGGGCAAAAGAAATCAATTGTTTTTCACCGACGGAGAAATTGCTGCCCCGTTCACGTACTTCCTCTTCATAACCGCCCGTAAGCCGGTCAATAAAAAGATCCGCCCCGACCGCCGCTGCTGCCTGACGGACGCGCTGCCGGGCCTGCTCGTCTCCGAGGCAGATGTTGAACTCGATGCTTCCGGCAAACAGGCAGGGATCCTGGAGTACAACGCCGACCCGGCGGCGAACCTCCGCAAGGTCGAGTTGCCGGATATCTGTCCCGTTCAGGAGAATCGTGCCGCGCTCAATCTCGTACAGACGTGTCAGCAGGCGGGTAATGGTCGTTTTGCCGCCGCCGCTTTCTCCCACGATCGCGATCCGCTCGCCGTGCTGAACTTCAAGGCTGAAACCGGTCAGGATGTCATTGCCGGTTTGGTAGGAAAACGAGACATCGCGGAATTCGATGAGGGGGACTGAGCTACTCCCCCTCCCCAACCCTCCCCCGCTGGGTGAGGGCGTTTGCTCCTCCCCCAAGCGGGGGGAGGTTGGGAGGGGGGAAGATTTTTCCTCTGTGTCCAGCAGGGCAAAAATCCTCTCCAGTGATGCCATCGCCCCCTGCATGACTGAATATTTTGCTGAAAGATCCCGGATCGGGGTGAAAAACTTTTCGATATACTGGATAAAGGCAACCAGTACGCCGAAGGTCAGGGCTCCCTTCACAATCTCACCGCCGCCATACCAGATGATCAGTGCCACGGCAATGGAGGAGAGCGCCTCAACCAAGGCATACAGAGAAGCATCCCAGAAGATGACCGGCATATTGGCATCGCGATACGATGCGTTCAGAATGCTGAAGCGCCGCTCTTCATCACGTTCACGGTTGAAAATCTGGATGATGCTGATACCTGATATGCATTCGTTGAGAAAGGCATTCAGGCTTCCGAGTCGGGCGCGAACCTCACGAAATGATGCCCTCATGCGACGGCGGAAGGTATAGGCGACATACAACAGAACGGGTAAAATGGAAAAGGTCACCAGAGACAGCTTCAGGTTCATCCAGAGCATGACGGAGATGATGCCGATCAGCAGGAGGATATCTCCGACAATGGTGATGATGCCGGATGCAAACATTTCGCCCAGTACCTCAATATCGCTGGTAAGCCGGGTTACAGCGCTCCCGGTCGGCACACGGTCGAACCAGGAAACCGGCAGATGCAAGACATGACGGTACAATTCTGAACGCATGTCCGACATGACCCGCTGTCCGACCGATTGCAGCAGATATACCTCCAGAAAAGACAACAGCGATTCAATCAGGAGAATGCCGAGAAATCCGAGTGCGATCTGTTGGAGTCCGTCCAGTTGGCCGGTGATGATGTGACCATCAATAGCGAGTTTGATTATCCAGGGCTGTGCCAACCGACAGGCAGCGACAAGCGGCAGTATCAGAATCACGATGATGATGGACGTCCGGTAAGGTGCCACGTAGCGCGCAAATCGCCGTAACAGTACCGTATCGTAGGCCTTGCCGGCTATTTCTTCTTCGTAAATACCACCGTGATGCATAGATCAGATTCCGGTCCGATATAAGAAATTTTCTGCACCGTACGGTAACAGATTTATCCGGAAAAAAATATTTGAAATAGAAGGAGCCTGCGCAACGGAGTTAAATCCGGGAATATAAATACATATTTTTGCACCGCGTATTTAATGCCTTGACAGTAGTATTTATTAATTTATAGTGTGCGTACTCTAGCTTTTGCCGTGAAATCCAGTTTGATAAGGAGTCTTGCATGAAACGTTTGAAAGCCGCAGTACTAGCCCTTTCACTTGCACTGCCCGTCGGGGCCGAAGCTCTTGAGTTTCAGACCCCCGGGACACTGGGGATGGGGCGTGCCGGAGTGGCCCGGACAACGGATGCATACGCAGCGTTCTGGAACCCTGCCGGTCTGGCATTTTATGAGAAATCATTCAGTGCAAAGTTTAATGGTTCAGCTGGAGTTGCAATAAATAAATCTCTGGCTGACAACGTTGATAAAATCGGTAAACTTGACACCACCAAACTGTCGTACACCGCCACAGGAAACAGTGCCACAGATTCGGCAAGCGCCATCGCTTCAACCACTCAGGCGGTTCAGGCACTTGCTATTCTTGATGAAATAGATACAAACAAGGGTGCGATCTCCGTTAATGTCGACCTCGCTCTTGCTTTTCAGTATCGCAATTTTGCACTCGGCATCAGCAACGCATCAGAAGTCGGCGCCGGGAATGTTTCGATCGATCGGGCAAACCTGAGAACGGGTACTACTGCTGGCGCAGCTGCCAGTCCAACACAAGCATTAACAAATATTCAAACCCTTGCTACAGATATGAACGGTGGTGCGCTTCCAACAGTAACAACAAATACCCAGTCGTACTTTACGCAAACCCAGTGGCAGTCTGTTGTTGATAAAATCATAGCAGCTGTTCCCGGTGTCTCCACCGCAGTAGCAGCGACGTTGGCGAACAGCGTCGGAACACAGCTTTCCGCATCCGGCACCCAAACGGCAGGTCTGACTGCTGATCAGATTGTCTCAGGGCTCGGACTCGCCGCTCAATCGTTTTCCGGCGGCAGTATTGACAACAACAAGTCGACAGTAGAACTTGCCGGTATCGCTGTCTTTGAAGTTCCCGTCTCTTACGGGCATAAATTTGACCTGGGTGGGCTGGGGAAACTTGGAATAGGGGCAACAATAAAAGCCATGCAAGCCACCGTTTACGGGAAACAGGCGCTGATCTTCAAAGATTTCACGAACGGCTCGGGCGATTTCACCTCGAAGGTCAAGGACAGCAAGTCAGAATCCACTTCATTTGGTGTTGATCTTGGCGCATTGTGGCGCATTGACGGGTTGGAGAGTTTCGGCCCGATCAATATCGGGCTTGTTGCAAAGAACCTCAACTCGCCAAAATTTGACGGTCCGGTCGTGTCAACGGCAGGGAAACAAACGGATATAACAGTCAAGCCACAGGGTCGAGTCGGTCTTGGGCTGGATCCTGCCAGCTGGTTTTCAATTGCCGCCGATATGGATGTGACCAAGAACGAAACGGTAGTGAGCGGTGTGTACAGCCAAAATGTTGGCGGCGGGTTGGAACTGCACTGGTCTTATGCTGCGATTCGTGCAGGTGTGTATAAAAACATCGCAGTAACGGGCAGTAAGCCGATTATCACCGCCGGGATCGGGCTCGGGCCTCAATGGTTCCGGCTTGATATCGACGCCGCTGCTTCAACAGATAAAGGGGTCTATGACGGCAAGTCCTATCCCCGTGAAGCAAAGGTAGCGTTCGGTTTGAGTACGACCTTCTGATACCGGATACAACAAGTTGTAGTAAAGCCTGCAGTCTTAAGTGATTGCAGGCTTTTTTACATCATGTCAACCGGATCTATATCGACGGAAATACGTACCGTTGAAACGATGGTTGCCCTCTGCCGCCAGACGGTGATCAAACGGTGAAGATCAGTGCGGTTTGAAGCCTTCAGAAGAATCTGCCGACGAAATCTGTTACGCAGACGATAAAGCGGGGATTGCGCGGGACCGAGGATTTCGACCCGGACTTTCAGCTCTGATTTAAGTTGAATCAGCGTACGGGCAGTCACGTCGGCTTGATCGCCGACTGCCTGCTCCGATAGCCCGGATATGGCAAAAGCTGCCAGAAATGCGAAAGGGGGATACCCGGCTTCCCGGCGAAATTCCAGTTCCTGCCGGTAAAAGCCTTCTGCATCATGTCCGGCGGCAGATGTGATCGCATAATGTCCGGGGTCAATCGCCTGCACAACAACCCGTCCCGGGTTTTCTCCGCGTCCTGCCCGTCCGATAACCTGAGACAACAGTTGGAAGGTGCGTTCGGCGGCGCGGAAATCGGGCATTCCGAGACTTGCTTCGGCATTCACTACCCCGACAAGCGTTACTTCTGGAAAATCATGTCCTTTGGCAATCATCTGGGTGCCGACCAGAATATCAGCGCTCCCGTCATTCATGCGTGACAGCAGACGCCCATGGCTCCCTTTGCCGGAGGTCGTGTCACTGTCCATCCGGAAAATCCGTGCTGCCGGCAGCAGCTCTTTCAGGTCGTGCTCCAGCTTTTCAGTCCCGGCGCCAAGCTCACTGAGAGTCGTGCCGTTGCAGGCCGGACAGGTGCCGGGGGCCGGAACGGCATAGTCGCAGTAGTGGCAGAGACTCTGCCGCCGTTGGCGGTGATACGTCAGGGTGACGCTGCAGTTGGGACAGGTCAGCGGCTTTCCGCACTCTGCACAGACCAGAAAAGTGGCAAATCCGCGGCGATTGAGAAACACTATGGCCTGTTTTCCCTGCTGGTACGTTTCACTTAAGGAGTTGGAGAGGGGTGCGGAGATAGTCTCTTTATTTCCTTTCATTGCCACCAGTTCGACGAGCGGCATCGGACGCCCCTCAACCCGTTCCGGCAGTTCAAGCAGCGTCAGACGCCCCTCGCCTGCTGCATGAACCGTAGTTACAGAAGGTGTAGCTGATCCGAGGACTACGGCAGCCTGCTCCATTTTCCCCCGTACCAGCGCCAGATCGCGGGCATTATAACGGAGTCCATCGGATTGTTTGAACGAGGCTTCGTGCTCCTCATCAACGATGATGATGCCGATGTTTTCCAGCGGTGCGAAGATTGCCGATCGGGCACCGATGACAATCCGCGCCAATCCGCGCCGGATACGGCGCCACTCATCATAGCGTTCTCCATCGGAAAGTCCGCTGTGCAGAATGGCAAGGCCGCCGCCGAATCGGGCCTGAAAGCGTCCGGTCAACTGCGGGGTCAGGGCAATTTCCGGTACCAGTACCAGGGCATTTCTGCCTTGTTCGAGGGCATGTGAGATGGCCTGAAGATAGACCTCTGTTTTGCCGCTGCCGGTTACTCCATATAGCAGAAACGGAGAAAACTGTCGGTTGTCAAGGCTGATGGCAACAGCAGCAAGCGCCGCTTTTTGATGGGTGTGTAACAGACGTGGTTCGTCACGGTTTACCGTCTGATCTTTAAAAGGATCCCGGTATACTTCTCGATTCTCAACCGCACATAAACCAAGTTCACAAAGTCTACTCAGTTGTGGGGTGCATGTGCCGAAGCGCTTGCGAAGTTCCCCTGCCGAGACGTCGCCCGTTTCTATAATGAATGCCAGAATCTCCTGAGCTTTGGGACCGGATTGCCGGGGAGGAGCAATCGTTGGCCCCGGAAGATAAAATTTTTCACGGAGAGTTGTTTTTCCTCCCGTCAGTGCCCCCTGCGCACCAGAAGCACCTTTACGTGTCTGGATATTGATTCCGGCGGGAAGAGCCGTCCGCACTACCTCCCCAAGCGGATGCTGATAATACGCGGCCACCCAGCGATAAAATTCCAACTCACCCGCCGTCCAGAGCGGTTCGCTATCCAGCACCTCTATGATTTCCTTCAGATCAGCAATTCCGGAATCAACAGCAGGGCCCAGAATATAACCGGTCAGCTTCCGGTTCCCGAACGGCACCAGGGCACGATGCCCGGTGAGCGCAGTGTTGCGAAGATGCTCAGGTACACGATAGTGAAACGCACGGTCCAGATAGAGCGGGATGGCGACTTCGATACAATGGTTGTATGTTTCAGCAGCAGTCATAAAAATTCCTGATAGTATAACTTTGGTGGATAGCATAATCAGAAATCTCGTGTATAGTAAAAACGCTTCTCATGAGAACATTGTGTAAGGATCCGTACGATATGCATCTCAATGAAATGCTTATGATAAAAGCCCGTAAAGACCCCGACAGCCTGCTGAAGCTGCTGGTTATAACGGCGGTCGTGTCGTTTTTTGTTGTTGTTATGGTAAGCGGGTACAGTTTTTACCGGGCTTTTTCCGGTTTTGTCATAAAAAACGCCGAAAATAATTCGGTGCAGCTCTGCAAGGTACTGATCGAACAGCAAAAAGAACTTATGTTTGTGTATGTGCCGGGAAAAGGGATGGAGCTTGGACTGCACGGCACTGAAATGCTTGTTTTTGACCTCAGCCTGCGGCGCTATCTGGCACCGTTTGACATCTTCAAGGTTAAAGTCTACAACCAAAACAAGAAGATTGTTTTCAGTACTGATCCGATGCTGATCGGAAAGGTCGATGAGAACAACCAGCGTCTCAAGATCGCACTGTCCGGCGTGGTTAGTGCCAAGATGGTCTACAAGGAGCTGGCTCGTGATCTGGACGATGAGCCATTGCCGGATGTGGATGTAGTTGAAACCTATGTACCGATCATGAGTCCGGATAACAGGGTGATAGGCAGTTTCGAGGTCTACATGAATATCACTCAGTACCGTACTATGATCCGTCAGGGTGTGCTGTTGATGACCAGTCTCCTGACGCTTGCGCTGGTCGGGGTGTTTGGATTTTCGTATCTGCTGGTTCGGGGCGGCACCGCCCAGCTCAAAGAGGCACAGGCCAAACTTGAGCAGATTGCAACTACCGACGGGCTGACTGAAATCGCCAACAGAGGGTATCTTGTCGCGCGCGGTGATGAGGAGTTTGAACGGATCAAACGCAATCGAATCAGAAGCGAGCGACCTGCAGACATGGGGTGCATCATGCTTGATATTGATCATTTCAAGAACGTGAACGATACCTATGGGCATCATGCCGGTGATGTTGTCTTGAAGGAGGTGGCGCGGCGTCTGTCTGTGAGTGTGCGCCCCTACGATGTCATTGGACGGTACGGCGGCGAAGAATTTGTCGTGCTGCTGCCGGACACGAATTTTGCACAGAGTCTTATCGTTGCCGAACGCATCAGGGAAAAAATCCGCACCGAGCCGATTACTGCTGAAGGTAAACAGCTCATCATTACGGCCAGTCTGGGTGTCGCCGGTTCGGATGAAACGGATTCGTGTCTTGCCGATATTATTAAAAGGGCTGATGAGGGAATGTACAAAGCCAAGAAAGGCGGCCGTGATCGGGTGGCCTGGATCGATCAACCGGAAGCGGGTTGAGGGAATTTCTGAATCACCAGTACTTCTTTGGTGGTTCGGTTTTCCCCATGTATATTATTTCTCCCTCGATAATTTTGAACATATCGCCAATCTCGGTAGTCCAGGCATCGCCTTCTTCCGGAGGATTAGGAAAAGAACGCTGCCCGAGAAACATTTCCACTTCTCCGATATAACCGAACCACTCCAGTGAACCGGTCATCCAGATTCTCGTATTAATTCCCATAACGGTACTCCTCTACGATAATCGTTGCTTAAAGTCTTCGTAGCCAAAGCTACGCACGGTCTGCAGCTCTCCGGTCTCCGGTTCGAATGTACAGATGTGCGGATGCTGAATGCCGTTGAACGTCGTTGTTTTAACCATGGTATAGTGCGCCATGTCCTCAAACACCAGCCGGTCACCCGGACGGAGCGGTTGCTCAAACGACCAGTCACCGATTATATCTCCTGCCAGGCAGGATGCTCCTGCCAGTCGGTAGGAGTGTGGCTTCACACCGGGATCAAACCCGCCCGTGACGGTTGGACGATAGGGCATCTCCAGAATGTCCGGCATGTGACAGGTTGCCGAAAGGTCCATAATAGCGATATCCATACCGTTACTGACTACGTCAAGAATTTCTCCCACCAGAATGCCGGTGCCGATTGCAACAGCTTCGCCCGGTTCCAGATAAACTTCCAGATTGTATTTCCCCTTGAAGTACTTCACCAGTTCGACAAGACCGTCAATATCGTATCCCTCACGGGTAATGTGGTGGCCACCGCCAAGATTGAGCCATTTCATTCCCGGCAGAAATTCACCGAACTTTTCCTCGAAGGCACGGGCGGTGCGCTCAAGCGGCTCAAAAAGCTGTTCACAGAGGGTATGAAAGTGCAGCCCTTCGACTCCTTTCAGGGATCGTCCTTCAAATTCTGCACGGGGAATACCGAGGCGCGAATTGACGGCGCAGGGATCGTACATTTCGGTATGTCCTTCAGAGTGTTCCGGATTGACCCGCAGACCAATGGAAACCCGTCCCGCTTCTTTTCCCCACAAGGGGCGGAAGCGTTCCAATTGGCCAAAGGAGTTAAACACCAGGTGGTTGGAGATTTTCAACAGATCAACAACATCGCTCTCTTTGAAGGCGGCAGCAAAGCTATGTACCTCCCTGTCGAACTCCTCCCGCCCGAGGCGTGCCTCCCAGGGTGAGCTGGCACAGACCCCCTGCAGAGTTTTCCGGATGATCGGGAAGACACTCCACATGGAAAAGGCTTTCATTGCCAGCAGGATTTTTGCTCCGCTCCGCTGCTGTACGTCGTCCAGAATTGCCAGATTATGGCGCAGACGTCCCAGATCCACCACGTAGGCGGGAGAGGGGGCGAGTAGGAGGATTTTATCGATATCGATCATTAAATTCCAGGTTGAGGTTGAGGTTAAGGTTGAGGTTGAGGTTAAGGTTGAGGTTGAGGTTGAGGTTGAGGTTGAGGTTGAGGTTGAGGTTGAGGTTGAGGTTAAGGTTGAGGTTGAGGTTAAGGTTAAGGGTTTT
>VFJW01000120.1 GCA_009885845.1 Geobacter sp. | reverse complement strand
TTTCTCTTCCGGGGTGTAATTGTGACGTTTCTTTCGCATGGACTTTCCTCCGTTCGTGATGGTTTATCACAAACGAACCAAAAGTCCTATTCACGCTGAGCCAATACACTTCACATGGTCATAAGTATAAGTACTCGAATTTTTAAGCCGATAAACATTTTCCAGCAACAACTTGAAGAAGGAATGAATCTTGGGATCAGTATGCGATTGTCTTCTTGTGGATGTCCAGGCCAATGTAGTAAAATGCGTTCATTGGAGCCTCCTCGTGGTAGTTTGATTTCGGACGGCATTGCCGGTCCGCCGCTTGCTCATACAAGCTATTAAATACCACCGGAGGCTTCCACTTCAACTCTTACTTATGCATTCAAACACTCCCCATTTAATCTCAACTTCAGCTCCTTTATCATCACCGCCGCAAATCCAACATTTACCACCTGCAATAAAATTTTTCTCACCCTACCCCACTGCCACCAGACTGTCAACGACAGGAATCAAAAAATTCAGCCCAGCGAAACGACTCTGTGAAAATGCAAAAAGCCCCGCGTACTAATGCACGCAGGGCTTTTTTTGTTATTCTCTGTTTCTCTTACAACCCGAGTTGTTTGAAGAAATCCGTCCCTTTGTCATCTACCAGAATAAACGCCGGGAAGTTCTCCACCTCAATCTTCCAGACCGCTTCCATCCCGAGTTCCGGAAAGTCGATGCACTCAACCTTCTTGATATTCTCTTCGGCCAGAACGGCAGCCGGGCCACCGATGGAACCAAGATAGAAGCCGCCGTATTTCTTGCAGGCGTCCGTGACCTGCTGGCTCCGGTTCCCCTTGGCGATCATGATCAATGAACCGCCCTTGGACTGGAGTTCATCGACGTACGAATCCATCCGACCGGCGGTAGTAGGACCAAATGATCCTGATGCCTTGCCAGGAGGAGTCTTGGCAGGACCGGCATAGTAAATAGGATGCTTGAGCAGGTAATCTGGCAACGGCTTGCCGCTGTCCATGATCTCTTTGAACTTTGCATGGGCAATATCACGGCCAACCACTATGGTACCGGATAGGAGCAGCGGTGTTGATACCGGGTGTTTGCTCAGCTCGGCAAGAATCTCTTTCATCGGCTTATTCAGGTCGATCTTGACGCCATGCTCATGCTTGCCGCGATATTGTGCAGGGATCAGGCGGCCCGGATTGCGATCCATCTCCTCTACGAACAGGCCATCTTTGGTAATCTTCGCCTTGATGTTACGGTCTGCCGAACAGGAAACCGCCATACCGATCGGGCAGGAAGCACCGTGACGCGGCAGACGGATGACCCGTACATCATGGGCGAAATATTTACCGCCGAACTGGGCGCCGATGCCGAGCTTCTGGGCGGCTTCCAGCAGTTTGTTCTCCAGTTCGATATCACGGAACGCCTGGCCATGTTCATTGCCGGATGTCGGCAATCCGTCCAGTTCTTTGGCGGTTGCCAGCTTGACCGTCTTCATGCAGGCGTCAGCGGAGGTGCCGCCGATGACAAAGGCGATATGATACGGAGGACAGGCGGCCGTACCGAGATATTTCATCTTTTCAACCAGATACTTGAACAGCTTCTCCGGTGTCAGCAGAGCTTTTGTTTCCTGGTACAGCATGGTTTTGTTCGCAGAACCGCCACCTTTGGCCATAAAAACAAATTTATAGTAATCGCCGTCAGTTGCCAGAATGTCGATCTGAGCCGGCAGATTGGTTCCGGTGTTGATCTCTTCGTACATATCGAGAGCGACCGTCTGCGAGTAACGCAGGTTCTCTTCTGTATAGGTTTTGTAGATACCCTTTGAAAGCCACTCTTCGTCCTTGACGCCGGTCCAGATCTGCTGCCCTTTTTTTGCGGCGACGGTTGCAGTGCCGGTATCCTGACAGACAGGCAGATCAAACTGGGCGGCAATTTCGGAATTTCGCAGGAAAGCCAGTGCAACTCCCTTGTCATTCATAGATGCTTCAGGATCGCTCAGGATGGAGGCAACCTGTTCGTTGTGAGCCGGACGGAGCAGAAAGGAAACATCACGCATGGCTTCGTTGGCAAGAATTGAGAGCGCCTCAGGACAAACTCTCACAACATTTGTGTCGGCAAACTTCTCGACAAGGATATATTTTTCTGAACCTTCAATTTTGCGGTACGTTGTTTCATCTTTCGCGAGGGGGAATGGATCCTGATAAACAAATGGTTTGACAGACATCGGTACTCTCCTTTACTGGGTGGGTGGACGATATTTGCATTGATCGCAGTTGTGTATACGGTTACGGAAACAGTTTAGTAATTCAAAAAGCCCAATAAATCAAGGCAATTTTTTATCAGATGTACCTGCAACGAAGCAGCTTGATCCCTTCTTTAAAGAGAACCTGCATCTTATTCGGAACAGTGACTGTCTTTACGACCCCAAGCCCGAAAACGGGATGAAGAATCAGACGCCTGGCCGAATATCTGGTATTCATGTCATAAGGAAGAGCTTTAGCATGATCAAATGTCGGATTGAGTGATGCCCACTCTTCTCGCTCGATTTCTGCCGGATCCTTCTTTGATGCACGGGGGGCTGTACTGCTTTTGCGAGCTTTACCGACTGCTGCAGTCCGGGGAACTTTTGCCGCTTTTACTGCAGGAGGAGCATGGTAGTTATGAACACCGTTACATGTGTTGCATTCAACCCGTGCGACTTTTTCTTCAACCATTGCAACAATTCTGTGATTCAGCACTTCGCGACACTTGGTACAACGTGCTTCAATAATGTCGCCTGCTGACAGTTTTCCGGTAGTCATTTGTTTCCTTCTTTTTGTTGCGGGTTATTTCGTCAAGTATAAACGATTGGGTAAAACTTTTTAGAAAAAAAGCCGCTCTACAGCATCACAGCTGGTGAGCGGCTTACATGTGAATGGAAAAACGAGCTGCGCTGCCGGCTATTCCGGATGTACCAGTTCTGCGTCTATCAGGCGTTTAACGGTTGCTGCCACTTCGTCCAGCGAAAGCGACAGGACTTCGCCGGTCGTACGTATTTTCACTTCAACTTTTCCTTCTGCCAGCCCTTTACTGCCGACAACGATCCGGATCGGAATTCCGATCAAGTCGTTATCCTTGAACTTTACACCGGGGCGTTCATCCCTATCGTCAAAAAGAACCTCGATCCCGAGTTTTTCAAGACAGAAATAGATCTCTTCAGCTGCGGCCATAACGCCGGAGTCTTTGGTATTGATAGCAACAACCGAACAGTGAAAAGGAGCAAGCGCGACAGGAAAGATGATACCGTTTTCGTCATGGTTCTGCTCAATCGCCGCAGCAACAGTGCGACCGATGCCGATGCCGTAACATCCCATAAAAATAATCTGTTCTCTGCCGTTGGCATCCAGATATGTTGCGTTCAGTGCGCTGGAATACTTGGTCCCCAGCTTGAACACGTGGCCGACTTCGATTCCGCGCCACATTTCAAGTTTTCCCGATTCGCAACGCGGACAGGCATCACCGGCTGCAACGGTACGGATATCGATAAACCCGGTTACCTCAAAATCACGACCAGGATTGGCATTTGTGTAGTGGTGATCTTTTTCATTGGCCCCCAGCACAACATTGCTCATCCCCTGAACGACTCTGTCGGCAATAACCGGAATATCCTTTTTAAGGCCGTTCGGTCCCAGAAAGCCGACCGGCGAACCGGTACAGGCAAAAATCTGTTCTTCGGTTGCCATCTCAATCTCGTCCCAGCCCAGATGATTCTTAAGCTTGAGCTCGTTGAGTTCATGATCACCCCGCAGCAGCGCCATGGCAAGCTCACCTTTGTCTGAAGCATAAATCAGGGTTTTAATGGTGGTATCCGATGATACATTCAGAAATGCTGCGACTTCAGCAATAGTTTTCATTTCCGGCGTAGAAACCTTCTGCATAACTTTAGAGTTGGTGTCACATGATACTGTAAACAGGGGAGATTCTGCTTTTTCAACATTTGCAGCGTATCGACATTCGCTACAGGATACAATGGCGTCTTCACCAGAATCTGCAAGCACCATGAATTCATGCGAAGAAGAACCGCCGATGCTGCCGGTATCGGCTTCCACCGCGCGGAAATTGAGTCCGCACCGCTCAAAAATGCGCATATACGCGTTAAACATTTTGCTGTAGGAAAGATCTGCGGCAGAACTGTCAGCGTCGAAAGAGTATGCATCTTTCATAATGAACTCACGGCCACGCATCAAGCCGAAGCGAGGGCGTATTTCGTCACGGAATTTAGTTTGAATCTGATAAAAATTGATCGGCATCTGACGATAACTTTTAATTTCGCGCCGCACCATATCAGTAATGACCTCTTCATGAGTAGGCCCCATACAAAATTCTGCTTCTTTACGGTCCTTAAAGCGCAACAGCTCTTTGCCATAAAAAGCCCAGCGCCCCGACTCCTGCCAGAGCTCAGCCGGCTGAACACTCGGCATAAGCATCTCGATAGCATCGGCTTTGTTCATTTCTTCACGTACGATGCTCTCAAATTTACGTATCGAGCGCAATCCGAGAGGCAGATAATTGTAAATACCGGAAGCAAGCTTGCGGATCATCCCGGCTCTCAGCATCAACTGGTGGGAGATTACTTCTGCATCAGAAGGTGTTTCCTTGATAGTCGGTATAAAATAGCGTGAATACAACATTAAAACCCCTGACTGGTACTTCCATACCATACGTAATATAGTAAAACTGCGGTTGCGTTGCTATGTATAGAGCCTGCTCATTGCACCGGTAATTTCGAGATTTCTTCCATTAAAGCATCTGCAAGCTGGTCTTCCGGTACTTTACGAACAATTTCACCATGACGGAAGACAAGCCCCTCCCCTTTACCGCCAGCGATGCCGAAATCAGCTTCACGGGCCTCACCCGGACCATTAACCGCACATCCCATGACTGCAACAGTAATCTGCCGGTCTACCCCCTGCAGTCGCTTTTCAACATCTTCAGCGACACGGATCAGATCGATTTCACAGCGACCGCAGGTGGGACAGGATACAAAGTTTATCCCGCGCTGGCGTAATCCAACCGCTTTAAGAATGTCATAACCAACCCTTACCTCATCAACAGGCTCACCGGTCAGCGATACCCGCATCGTGTCGCCGATCCCACCCGCCAGCAGTATTCCAAGACCAACGGACGACTTGATGGTCCCGGAAAAAAGTGTTCCTGCCTCGGTAATGCCGATGTGCAGGGGGTAATCAGACTTTTCCGAAAACAGTCGGTATGCAGCCACCGTCTTCATGACGTCAGACGCTTTAAGAGAGATTTTTATCTCCTGATAATTCAAATCCTCAAGAATACGAATATGCCCCATCGCTGATTCAACCATAGCCTCAGCAGACGGATGTCCATAGCGCTGAAGCAGCTCTTTCTCAAGCGAACCGGCATTCACCCCGATCCGGATAGGAACCTTGCGCTCTGCCGCAGAGGCAACAATCTCGGCAACCTTCCACCGCTCACCGATATTGCCGGGATTGAGGCGTAACCCGTCGATTCCACCTTCAAGAACCTGTAAAGCCAGTTTATAATCAAAATGAATATCAGCAATGACCGGAATGGGGCTCTGCTGTTTGATTTGTGACAAGGCGTGAGCCGCGTCCATGTCGGGTACCGCACAACGGACAATTTCGCAGCCGACTTCTGCAAGCTTATTGATCTGAGCGGTTGTAGCCGGGATGTCGCGAGTATCGGTACTACACATTGACTGCACAGAGCAGGGAGCATCACCGCCTACCTGCACTCCGCCGACAACTATTTGTCTGGTTGCTTTTTTCATGGAATGTCATAGTGCCAAAGGCGGGCGGGAAAGTCAAGAACGGTGCGTATTTTCAATTGTTTCAGATCACACGTGTTATGACATCGACGGTTTGTTGAATGGCAATTCCGGTTCTTTTATGATAAGCAATTCGGCAGCATCTGACATCCAACTAATGACCCGATGGCCGGGGCACAGCAGACGGAGTAAACATGAAAGAAGCCATGTTTTACGAACGGCAGGACAACAGGAAAGTCTGCTGCGGTCTGTGCAGGTTTAACTGCCTGATCAATGATGGTGACCGTGGCATCTGCAATGTCCGGGAAAATCACGGCGGCACGTTGTACACCCTTAATTATGGCAAGCTCTGCGCCGAACATGTAGATCCGATCGAGAAGAAGCCGCTGTTCCATGTCCTGCCCGGCAGTACAACCTACTCAATTGCTTCGGCGGGATGTAATTTCCATTGTCATCACTGTCAGAACTATACCATCTCGCAAGTTACAGGAAACTCCCCAATCCGGGGCATTGAGAGAACACCGCAGGAAATAGTAACGAGGGCCATTGCCGGCAATTGCAGCTCAATTTCCTATACCTACACCGAGCCGACGGTATTCTTCGAGTTTGCCTGTGACACTGCCCTCCTTGCACGGGAAGCGGGGCTGAAAAATGTATTCGTTACGAACGGCTATATAAGCAGGGACGCACTGGCGATGATTGCACCGTATCTTGATGCGGCCAATATTGATCTGAAGGGATTCACTGAGGGGTTCTACCGGGATATTGTCCATGCCCGCCTGTCAGAAGTGCTCGACTCGATTATCGAATACCGCCGACAGGGTATCTGGATAGAACTCACTACCCTGATCATTCCGGGACTCAACGACTCCGACAGTGAATTGCAAAATATTGCAGAGTTCATCGTCACCAACCTCGGCATCGACACCCCCTGGCATGTAAGCCAGTTTTATCCCACGTACAAGTTGATTGATCACCCCCGGACGCCGGTGCCGACACTGCGGCGTGCTCGCGAAATCGGTCTTGCCGCCGGATTACGCTTTGTCTACGAAGGCAATATACCAGGCGAAGGTGGAGAGGATACCCGGTGCCCATCCTGCTCCAGTCTGTTGATCAAACGCTACGGTTACGTCATCAAATCAGACAGAATCTGCAATGGATCCTGCCTGGACTGCGGAGCGGCAATAGCTGGCATCTACCGGTGAAGTCCTGCCCGCAATGCAAAAAAACAAAAAAAAGGACCTGGCAAAAATGCCAGGTCCCTTGAATTTGTTGGTGGAGGTGAACGGGATCGAACCGATGACCTCTTGGCTGCCAGCCAAGCGCTCTCCCAGCTGAGCTACACCCCCACAAAGTGAGTCGTCTGTTTAGCAAACAAAATATCCCGTGTCAATGCTTTTCTGTCAGAGTTCGCAGCAAAACATCAGCCAACAGCGCCTTGACGCCCTCCATACATCCGGTGTATAAAATTCAGAAAAAAATAGATTCGGAGTCACCTCAATGCCACACACTGATCTTAACTGGGACACAACCCTGCTCTACCCTGCCCCCGATTCTCCGGAACTCGAAACCGAACTTGGTTCGTATGAACAACGGGCGGCTGATTTCCGGATCACATACTTTGAAAAAGTGGCCACACTGGACAACACGTCTCTTCTGGCTGCTATTTGTGAGTACGAAGCGCTTCAAACCCGCATGTCAAAGCCGTTTTGCTATGCCCATCTGCTCTTTGCCGATAACTCGGGAAACGAGACTTTCAGGGCACTTTCCCAGCGTTGTTCGGAACTGGGCAGCCGTCTTTCCCAGCAGCTGTTGTTTTTTGACCTGGAACTGATGGAACTAAGCGATGAGCGCTTTACGTCATTCAGTGCACTTCCCGAAACTGCCTGTTATCTCCATTTTTTGCAAGGAATCCGCAAATTCCGCCCTCATACGTTGAAAGAGAATGAAGAACGTCTCCTGACCCGCAAGGATTTAACCGGAGTCCAGGCATTTTCCAAACTGTTCGATGAACTTTCAGCATCATTCAGCTACAGCATGGAACTCGATGGTGAACTGCGGGAATTTACCGGTGAAGAGCTGCTTTCTCTTCTGCATCACACTTCTCCTGATGTCCGCTTCCGGGCCATGACTGTCTTTCTGGAACGTCATGGCGAGCATGGCATCGTATATAATTCTGTGTTCAATAACATGGCACTTGATCACCGTCAGGAGATGGAATTACGACAGTACCAGACACCGATCCAGCCGACGAATATCGGTAATGAAATTCCAGATGAAGCGGTTGAGCACATGATGTGTGTTACTGAAACAAATTATGGTCTGGCCCAGGAGTATTTCCGGATCAAGGCCGGAATGCTCAAGATGGAGAAGCTGCGCAATTGTGATATTTATGCCCCGGTAGCCGAGACGGAACGAAGTTATACCTTCGAAGAGGCACGGGACGTTGTGGTGGCATCATACCGGGAGTACGACCCTGAGTTTGGTGATATCGTCGCTGCTTTTTTTGCAGAGCGGAGAGTTGATGTCATGCCAAGGACCGGAAAATCGGGAGGTGCGTTCGCCATGGGGATATCGCCGGAGGTGGCACCGTTTCTGCTGCTGAATTTCACCGGCACCTTACGTGACTTGTCCACTATCGCACATGAAGCAGGGCACGGTCTCCATTTTGTCATTTCCCAGAAACAGAGCATGTTGAATTATCATGCTCCGCTCCCCTTGGCTGAAACTGCTTCGGTTTTCGGTGAAATGCTGCTGACCCGCAGACTGCTCGACAACGAACGGGATCCGATCGTGCGGAGGTCACTACTCTGCGCTAAAATTGAAGACATCATTGCCACCACCTTCCGCCAGACCGTGTTGACACGATTTGAGCTGCGTCTTCACAATGAACGGGCGGAGGGTCTGCTCTCAAATGATCGTATTGCTGAAATATGGCTGGAGGAAAACGGAAAGTTATATGGCGATTCAGTCGAAATGATTCCCGCCTATCGCTGGGGATGGAGTTATATCAGCCATTTTATTCACAGTCGCTTCTACTGTTACTCTTACACATTTGCAGAACTGCTGGTACTGGCGCTCTTTCAAAAATATCGCGAGGATGGTGAAGCATTCAAGCCGGGTTATAAGGCCTTACTTGAATCAGGCGGGGCACTTTCACCATCAGACACCGCACTTCTTGCCGGTATAGACATCACCGACAGCGAATTCTGGCAAAAGGGGTATAACGTTCTTGCTGATTTGATTGATGAACTTAAGTTGATTGCCTGACTCATGATGAGTCAGGCTACTCACCCCTTCAACCCGACCTCTTTCGCCAGTGCTCGCCAGGCCGGCAAACTCCTCTCAATCATTCCTATATCAAAACAGTAGGCTATTCTGAAGAAACCGGGGGCACCAAAACCGGCTCCCGGTACTAACAGTATGTGATGTTTTTGAGCCAACTTGACAAACTCGACATCATCCGCCAATGGAGATTCCGGAAAGAGGTAAAAGGCGCCATTCGGCTTGACGATTCTAAAACCCATAGCTCCCAGTTCGTTCACAAGCAGGTCCCGCTTTGCCTGATAAGCAGAAATATCAACTGATTCATCCTGCAGCTTGGCAACCAGTCGCTGCATCAGCGCCGGAGCGTTGACAAATCCGAGTACCCGATTACTGAAAACCGCCCCTTCCATAAACAGCCCGGACGTTGCCATACGGGGGTTGGCAGCCAGATAGCCGATCCGCTCTCCCGGTAAAGCCAGGTCCTTGCTGTGGGATGTAACAATAACCGAGCTTTCAATCAGCGGGAAAATATTCGGCACATGTTGGCCATCAAAAGCGATTCGCGCATACGGTTCGTCAGATATAACGTAGATAAGGTGGCCATTCTGCTCGTTCTTCTTTTTCAGTACTTCCCCCAACTGTTTCAGACTTTCTGCCGGATAGATAACGCCGGTCGGATTATTGGGTGAACAGATTATAATTGCACGTGTTTTAGAGGTGATCGCTTTTTCAATTGCATCAATGTCCAGCTGAAACGTATCGCGATTTGTCCAGACTTCGACCGGCACTCCCCCGTGGTTGTCAATGTAGAACTTGTACTCAACAAAGTAAGGAGCCAGAATTATAACCTCCTCCCCCGGATTAAGAATGGTCTTAAGAACCACATTGAGAGCACCACCGGCACCGCACGTCATTATAATGTTGCCGGCCGGAACAGTAATGCCTGAATCCTTTGATATTTTTCCAGCTACGGCACTCCGTGTTTCGACATACCCGGCATTGTTCATGTAGCGATGCATCCCCGGAAGCGGATTCGCTGCGAGGGCAAGTAATTCACGGCTGAAAGCTTCAGGCGGTTCCACATCAGGGTTACCAAGCGTAAAATCAAAAATGTTCTCAGCACCGAATTCCTGCCGAAGGCGTTCTCCCTCCTCAAACATCCTGCGAATCCAGGATGATTTTGAAATTTGACTGGCGATTTTCATAGCAATAGCCATTACAATTCCCTCCGTAACAAGTTTTCTGGTATAGTCAGCAACGTCAGGATACTACAACAATTAATGGATAACTTAAATGGAAATTCCTCTCTACCCTGAGTCTCGACCGCTTACTATGGCGGATAAACCACTTCTGGACCGACTATGTAACGATATTCAGCCTCGCGTGTCTGAACTGACTTTTGCCGGTCTTTATCTGTTCCGGACAGCCCATGAATACCGGCTTACAACGGTTGCAGGTTCGATTGTCGTTCTGGGAACAGGGTATGACGATGCAGAATATTTTTTGCCTCCACTCGGTGGAGATGTTGTAGAAGCTCTGAATGTCCTGTTTAACAATGATCAGACTCTGTATGGTGCTGATGATTCGTTTATAGGCAGGTATCTTGTCGATACCACCCTGCAGATTACTGAGCTGCGCGACTCTTGCGACTACCTCTATCTTCGTGAGGACCTGGCAACTTTACCAGGTAGCCGTTTTCACAAGAAAAAAAACCGGATCAACTATTTTACCACCCGCCATGACTACTCCGTTTCTCGCTTTTCCGGGGAACATCTGAAGGGGTGTCTGGATGTATTGTACCTATGGATGCAGAGTTCACGCGGTGAAGCCGGAAGATCGCTTCTCATGGAGATAAATGCCACGTCAGAGGCTCTTAACTTCGCGGCAGAGCTTGGCCTTGCCGGGGTCGTAATCATTGTAAACAGCCGGGTTGCTGCTTTCGCATTGGGAGAACGTCTCAATACCGATACCGCAGTCTGTCATTTTGAGAAAGCAGACCCTTTTTCCGAGGGGTTGTATCAACTTGTGAATCGCGAATTTGCGCGGATGCTGTTTTTGGAGTGCACCTATCTGAACCGCGAGCAGGATCTTGGTAACGCGGGACTTCGCAGTGCAAAATTATCATACCATCCGATAGAACTCATAAAAAAATACTCCGTGACTTGTACAAATGCTAAAGATTTTGTTGTACTTTGCGAAAAAACATAGTACAAGATTTGTTCTTTTAAAGACGGCATTTTGCCGAAATCTCCTTGCTCCGGGTAGGACCGGGGCTCGAATCCGTGAGGAGGATTACCAACATGAGGAAGTACGAAACAATTTTCATCCTCCACCCTGAACTGAGCGAAGATGACATCAAGACGGTCACAACTAAAGCTCAGGATGTCATCTCGTCATATAAAGGCGAGTGCATCAGGATGGATGACTGGGGTATCAGGAAACTGGCATACCCAATCAAGAAGTCAGCCAGAGGCCGTTATTATTATCTTCGTTTCGATGGAGACAGCGCCCTTATTGCCGAACTTGAGCGACGCTTGAGACTTGACGACAAGGTGCTGCGTTATCAGAGTGTAAACATTACCGACCTACCTGAGCGTACTGCGCCGGAGAAAAAGGTCGAACTGACTGATGCTGTAACGGAAGAGACCGTAGAAGAAACATCTGCCGCTGAAGAAGCCGCTGAATAATTTCCTGGAGGAGATATACTCATGAGTGACGAAAGACCAACTTCAACATCATCTTATCAGCGTCCTGCCAGTGCCGGACAGCGACCTGCAGGCGGGCCCGGACAGCGGCCATCTGCTGGCGGTCCCGGCGGACAGGGTGGCCCCCGCAAGAGGCGCCCGTTTCAGCGCCGCAAAGTCTGCCGTTTTTGTGCAGAAAAAAATCTGGTCATCGACTATAAAGAGCCTCGCACGCTCCGCTTTTTTATTACTGAGCGCGGCAAAATTGTTCCACGAAGAATTTCAGGGAATTGTGCGGCTCATCAGCGCCATATTACTGAAGCTATTAAACGTGCAAGAAACATTGCTCTTCTGCCGATTGCAGCCAATCACGCAGTGAATTGACAGCCTCTTAATGGAACTGAAATCACCTGCCGACCACCTCCTGCTTACGCGCCTGAAAGCGTCTCTGATTGGAGTGGTCGGTTCGTTTGTTTTATTCGCAGCCTATCTGGCAATTCCGCCTCTTGGAATTTTTTCCGGAATGCTGGCACCATTTCCTGCGGCCTATAATCGCTTGATTTATGGACGTGTTTCGTCTTTAATTGTTATTCTTGGCTCAGCAGCCGCCATATCCGCCCTGCTCGGTTTTTTTGCAGGCCTACTGTTCCTCGGAATGTGTGCGATGACAGGTTTTTTTATGCCGGAGCTTCTTTTACGAGGTTTTAGCGGTAGCCGTGCTCTTTTCTGGACGACAGCTGCAAATCTGCTGATTTTTTTTGTTGGATATATTGTCTACACTTCTACTTACAACAGCAACGTGCAGCAGTTGATTTCATCAGAAATCTCAGGCAGTTTGGCTCAGGCTATCGCCATATATGAAAAAGCAGGAGTCAAAGGAGATGAGCTTGATTTTCTCAAGCAATCAATGGCAACGGCTGCAGAATTACTACAGCGGCTCTATCCTGCACTCATAACGGCAATGCTTGTTTTTATCGCCGGTTTTAATCTGGTCCTTCTCAAAAAGAGCACGGCTAAAAGTAAGGTAGCTATTGCAATCGCTGATTTCAGCTCCTTCAGAAACCATGATCTGCTTGTCTGGATACCTATTTTATCCGGTTTTTTACTGTTGTTGCCTGAGTCCCTTATAACAACACCGGTACTCAACATTCTACTAATTGCCGCGCTGCTCTATTTTTTTCAAGGAATGGCGGTTATCTCTGCACTATTTACCAAGCATTCTGTACCCTCTTTTGTGAGGATACTTCTGTACCTGTTGCTTGTCATCCAGCCATACCTGCTTGCAGTGGTAGCTTGTACAGGATTATTCGACCTCTGGATCGATTTCAGAACCCCAAAAACACAGGAAAACCTGTAGTCCCAGCTCCATATCAAGATACGGAATCGGGATAAATACTTAACAGGCTCGAAAGGAGAGAACATGAAAGTAATTTTGAATGAAAACATTGAAACGTTGGGTCACATTGGTGACATTGTAAAAGTAGCTCCTGGCTATGCTCGAAATTATCTGCTCCCGAAGAAACTGGCAGTTGTTGCCACAGAAAAAAACGCGAAGGCACTTGAACACACAAAACGCCAGATGACCTACAAGAAAAACAAGGCACTCGAATCGGCAAAAAATCTTGGAGCCAGACTTGAAGCGCTCCAGGTTGTGTTGTCGCATAAAGCCGGTGAGGAAGGCAAACTCTTCGGTGCCGTCACCAACATGGATATTGCTGCCTATCTGAAAGCCAATGGTTTTGAAATTGACCGCAAGAGTATCATTCTTGCTGATGCCATCAAGCACACCGGCGAATTTTCAGTAACGGTTAAGTTCCATCCAGAAGTGACTGCAACGTTAAAGATTACCGTTACCGCCGCATAATCCGTACCTTTCCACACAACAAAAAGAGCCCGCAGAAATTAAATCTGCGGGCTCTTTTTGTTGCGATATCCTGCAACCGGATTCATGAGCATCAGGACAGGAATTCTCACGACTGAAGCTACATTCGTGTTGCAGGAACTCCCCAGTTATCAAGTTCAACAAGTACATTGGATATAAGCGTCTCAAGTTGAGCTTCAACTTCTGAAGTCAAACCAATTTCCATTTCTATCGACCCGGGCTGCACACCGATCAGCACCATCTCTTTCGGCGAATGCCCCATTAACTCGGAAACCGCCAATAAATCCTTAAGTCCCATCTGATGGGGCGACACTTTAGTTTCAAGAGCAAACGGCAACTCCTGCCCGCACAACCTGACACAGGTTCCTGCTATATTTCCGGTTTCAACTGCATCAATCATGATGAGATTGGTTATATTTTCAAGTTTTGGCAGTAAATCCAGTCCAAGTGTGCCACCATCCATGACTTCAACATTGTCCGCAAACCGATATTCCAGTTGAAGTCTCTGAGCAACGACAACCCCGACACCATCATCACACATAACAAGATTACCGATACCAAGAACCAGAACAGAAATTGAAGAAGGAACCACAGCCATGAATAACCCTTTAATGAATCAAGTTAACTGAAAATAATAGCTAACTTCAACTCATACATGATCCGGAGTTAGCTATTCATAGAAGCGACGGGACTATTCGCGGACAAAAGTGTCAATATCCGACTCATGAACCATGCCCATCAATCGTGCATACTCTGATTCAATAAGTTGATAATGATGATGCGTTTCTTTGGCATTCAACTCATAAACAGCCTTGATCTCCGGATTATCAATTTTTGAAGCTGTCTCAAGCAGTGTCTCTTCAAGATTTTTCTCTCGCTCCATAGCCAACTCAAGAGCCTTCTGCTCACTGAAGTCCGCTGAAATCAGGCGGTCTATTGTTGCAACCCAGCTCGATTCGTGGTCCGGAGGAGAATCAAGAAAAGCATCAAGAGACGGAATGTCGTTACCCTGGTAAATCTTGTAAAAATGAGAAGCATGTTCACGCTCCTCTTTTGCAAGCAGCTCAAAAGTGCGACACGCATCAGGATTTTTCATTTTCTGAGCGCCAAGCAGATAAAAGTTCATGGCATTCTTTTCTGTCTGGATGGAGCGCTTAATTGCCTCTTGAATAATGATACTCATGTGAATGTCCTCTCTTTTAAAAAGTAGTGCGTAAATAATACCAGCTGAGTCCTATTTGTCAATAGGCATTGTCTGCGCTTCGGCAACGTTAATCATGAGACTTGAATCGTTCCATCTCTTCTTGCAATACATCAATCTGTCGCAAAAGTTTTAACAGAATTTCATCCATGACAAGAGTTGATGTAACCTGCTCATTGGTTGATTCTTCAAATTCATCAAGAGAACTGCTTATTTGTTGGGAACTGCCAGCTTGAAGTATGGATGCCTCACTGATTTTTACTACCATGCTATTAATTTCCTCACTTGAACCAACGACCTGTGCAGCTGAATTCCGGTGGTTGTTTATGGAAATCATAACTTCTCCCGTAAGATTTCTCATACGGTCTACCGCCGAGGCAATCAATTCGCTGCCATGGCTCTGCTCCTTGGTCGCATGGGCAATCTGTTCTACCATCTCTGCAACGCGGTCCATCGCCTGCTGCATACCGACACTTGCCTGCTCTTGACTGAGTGCCGTCTTGTTAATCTCGACCATGTGGATACTTGCCGCCTGAATACCGTCAACTATTTTCCGCAGGGCGCTACCGGATCTTTCTGACAATTCACTCCCTTCAATAATTCGCTTTTCGGAATGTGTAATGGCCTTTACTGCACGTTCCATTTCTTCTCTGACTCCCAATATAATTTCGGAAATCTCTCTGGTATGGCTTCCTGTTCGTTTGGCTAGATTCTTGATTTCGTGAGCGACCACTGAAAAACTTTTGCCCCGATCACCGGCTTGTGCGGCAATTATTGATGCGTTAAGGGCCAGAAGATTTGTCTGTTCAGCAACCTCATCAATCACAGATAGAATTTTCCCGATGTTTGCCACCCTTTTTGACAAGTTTTCAATAGCGTTGAATGTGACCGTCGACGAAAGCTTTATCTCATTCATACTGGAAATTGTAGCATCTACAGCCCGGTATCCATCTTCGGCGTCGTTTCTGACTGTTTCGGCTATACGTGAAGTATCGGCTGTCTGAGCCACGATCTGCTTGATAGCGCTGTCCATTTCGTAAACGAGTGCAGACGTTCTTGTTGTATCGATCGCAAGAATCGATGAATTTTCCTTTATCTGGCGTACGGTTGATGTCATTTGAGTGATTGAAGAGCTGACCTCTTCCACAGAAATAACAAGAGACTCAATACATTGAGTAGTCGATTGCAGACTCATTGACAAGTCCGACATTGAGTTGGAGTTTCCGGAGGACAAACGGGAAAGGGAGACAACCGGCGTTGATATATTCATTATTGAGCTGTTGATTTCCCGGATAGCCAGGGATGTTCGCTTGATACACTCACCTTGAACGGTGGCTGATGCGACCCCTTTTTCAGAAAGTTGTCCAATGGTCAAAGAGATGTTCTTAAGTTCCTGCAAGGAAAAGTGTATTTTAGTAATTGCTCCGGAAAGCCGCTCCATCATGGAATTAAAATTTTCGGCCAGGAGGGAAATCTCGGTTTCTCCCTCGAAATGTACTCGCTCGGTTAATTTTCCATCTGCTGCATTGTTCATCGCAAATGCTATCTGTTTAATACGTACAGGAAGATTTCGGGCTGAAAGTATCTGCAGAACTGACGTCAAAACAACAACGTTTGCAATAAACAGTAAACCCAGAAGCATCTGATTTTGTTCAGTAGACCCAAAAGCAAAAATGCCCCCCACCAGAGAAAGGACAATCCCTGCAATGAGAAACATCCGGATAAGATTAGTCCCGGTGCGTAATTTTTTCATTCAATAGTTCTCCCATAAAAAACCGGAATGCTTGATATAAAAACCGGTTACAAAATAACCGGCACTGTGAACTGTCAAAACAGTAATACTACAGATTCTGAACCGGGAAACAAGAAAAAATCACTCACTCAAGTTTATTTCTCTCAACGCATCCATGACTCGGATTGACAGACATTGCAAGGAAAGTGTAATAATGTTGAAATTTTGTGATTGAATCGAGGAGAGTGAAAAATGGCAATTGAGCCAAACAAAATAATTTATTCGATGATGCGGGTCAGCAAGTTCTACGACAAAAAACCGGTAATCAAAGACATTTCACTTTCTTATTTTTATGGAGCCAAGATAGGTGTACTTGGCTTGAATGGTTCAGGAAAGTCATCATTGTTACGCATTATGGCCGGAGTAGACAAGGAATTCAATGGCCAGGCGGTCCTGTCACAAGGGTATACGGTCGGATATCTGGAGCAGGAACCACGACTTGACGAATCCAGAACGGTGCGTCAGATCGTCGAAGAAGGAGTTCAGGAGACCGTTGATCTGTTGGCCGAATTTAACGCCATCACAGACAAATTTTCCGAACCGGATGCAGATTTTGAAAAGTTGTGTGATCGTCAGGCAGTTCTTCAGGAAAAGCTCGATCATCTGGATGCCTGGGATCTGGACTCTCGACTGGAAATGGCTATGGACGCTCTGCGTTGCCCTGATGGCGATACATCGATAAAAGTTCTGTCAGGTGGAGAAAAACGTCGCGTGGCGCTCTGTCGCCTGTTGCTGAGAAAACCTGACATCCTGCTCCTGGACGAACCGACTAACCACCTGGATGCAGAAACAGTCGCCTGGCTGGAACACCATCTGCACAGCTACCCCGGCACAGTAATTGCGGTTACCCACGATCGCTATTTTCTGGATAACGTGGCAGGCTGGATATTGGAGCTTGACCGAGGCGAAGGAATCCCCTGGAAAGGGAACTATTCCTCATGGTTGGAACAGAAACAAAACCGGTTGGCAACACAGGAAAAACAGGAAACGGACCGCCAAAAAACTCTGCAGCGAGAGTTGGAATGGATCAGAATGTCGCCCAAAGGCCGCCACGCAAAAGCTCAGGCACGTATAACAGCCTATGAGGACCTGGTCGCTCAAGAGAGTGAAAAACACGCCCGTGAACTTGAAATATATCTGCCTCCAGGTCCCCGCTTGGGAGATATTGTTATCGAGTCGGAAAAAGTCGGCAAAGGATATGGTGACCGGCTTCTTGTTGAGGACATGACCTTCCGCCTTCCGCGCGGCGGTATCGTCGGCATCATTGGTCCGAACGGCGCCGGCAAGACCACCCTCTTCCGCATGATTACCGGGCAGGAACAGGCTGATACAGGTTCGTTTCGTATTGGCGATACCGTTCAGCTGGCATATGTTGACCAAAGCCGTGATGCTCTTAATCCGGACAAAAGTATCTGGGAGGAAATATCTGAAGGCCAGGAAGCGATTCAGCTTGGCAAAGTATTAGTCAATTCGCGGGCCTATGTTTCCCGTTTCAACTTCTCCGGCAGTGATCAGCAGAAAAAAGTCGGGACACTTTCCGGTGGGGAGCGTAACCGGGTACATCTTGCCAGAATGCTGAAAAGCGGCGCCAACGTAATCCTGCTGGATGAGCCGACCAATGATCTGGATGTAAACACCATGAGGGCCCTGGAAGAGGCTCTTGAAAATTTTGCCGGATGCGCCGTGGTTATCAGTCATGACCGCTGGTTTTTGGATCGTATCGCCACCCACATCCTGGCGTTTGAGGGTGATTCAAAAGTTGTCTGGTTTGAAGGGAATTATTCCGAGTATGAAGATGATCGTAAAAGGCGTTTGGGAGCTGCAGCAGATATTCCTCATCGCATCAAGTATCGTCAGCTGACACGTTCCTGACCCGGGTATCAGGACAATCACGTTATTTGAAATCGTTCTTCAGCGTCGCTGCTCCATGCTGGTCTGCATAAGTTCGAGTAAAGCCTGACGGGTATCCGGGTCTGAGACAAGTCCTGTCTGTTCATCTATGAGTGCCTGCTGACGGGGGGTGAGAGGAGTGAAGGCAGCCGCTTCCTCCGGTTCTTCGACATTGGGCATATCAACTCTTCCTGCTTTAAGCACTATTTCACTCACAACATCAGCACCGAGGCGGTCGTTGAGTTTTTCTTTCATCATAGCGGTCATAAACCGGATTTCCTGCATCCATGGAGCACTGGACACCGCCACGGTCAAGGTGCCGTTGATGATGCGAAGCGGACGAGTCCGACAGGCAAGTGCCTCTCCGACGACTTCAGGCCAGATACGCCAGATTTCCGCTTCGCGCAATCGTTCGGCCAAACCAAGTCCTGCCAGACTCTCCTGAACTAATCCTGGCAACAGACGGGGAAATGACATCCTAGGGCGCTTTTGCATTACGCTTTCTCCTACGGCTTACAATTCCGCCAATTATCTGACCGGCAACAGAACCGCCAAGAGTTAAAGGGATAAAATGCCAGCTGAGACCGGCTTTGATACGCAGTAAAACAATAAAAGGAATCGGTAGATGAATCAGAAGAAACCACATAAATGAATATTTGGAATAACTTTGACGGATATAACCGCAGGGAATACTTATGACAAAAGCCAGAATCACCAGCCCGAAAATGAGAATTGCGCCTTCCATGTACAGCTCCTTTTCAGGCATAGTAGGAACTCGTACGTTTTTTGTCAATCAGCTTCACTCGAATGCCGGCACAATGATCTCAAATTTCCGGAGATCGACCCATGATTAAAAACGACCAGTTACTTGCCGTATTCAACTCATCACACCATGTCATGAGAGCTGAAAGTATTCTCAAAAAGTGCGGCTTGGCAATTCTGCTTATACCCGCTCCACGGGCTCTTTCGACCGACTGCGGTCTGGCGATTCGCTTTGATCGCGACCAGTATGAAAAGGTACAGATAGCCCTCGCTGCAGAAAATAATGCTCCGACCTTTATCTATCAAAAAATATGCGATTCGAAATATGAAGTCATCTGGGATGTTGAAAAAATACTCATGGTACCTGAATTATCAGACTGAGTTTGACACCTGATTTCCACCACTCTATTTCATCCCGTAGAATCCATCCAACTTCCGAAGAAATGCCGCTCAACAGCCGATCCAATACAGCTTTAAAAACAAATAGTTCTTGACAGTAGTGGGCATACCCGGTTATATTTACCCCCTTTTGGAATAAATCAGAATCCGGGGCAGCAATACCTACGATGTTTGACAGTTTATCCGACAAACTTGAGTCAGTCTTTAAAAAGCTTCGCAGTCAGGGAGTAATGACTGAGGAGAATATCAAGGAAGCTTTGCGTGAGGTTCGCCTGGCTCTTCTTGAAGCGGATGTCAACTTCAAGGTAGTAAAGGATTTTGTAGAAAATGTCCGGAGTAAGGCGGTCGGGACCGAGGTCCTGAACAGCTTGTCCCCCGGCCAGCAGGTTATCAGAATCGTTCATGATGAGCTGGTTGCCATCATGGGTGGCGGCGAAGACAACTCTCTCGACCTTGCGGCAAAACCTCCGGTAGTTATTATGATGGTTGGCCTGCAAGGAGCCGGCAAGACTACAACATGCGGCAAGCTGGGTAATCTGCTCAAAAAACAGAAACGTCGCCCTCTTTTGGTACCTGCAGACGTATATAGACCAGCTGCCATCGAACAGCTTAAAACGGTTGGACGCCAGCTTGGTCTTGACGTCTTTGATTCCAATTCCAACCTGAAGCCTCTCGATATTTGTATCGGGGCCATTAAGTTTGCCGAACTGAATGGTTACGACACTGTTATTCTTGACACCGCAGGACGTCACCAGATTGATGATTATCTGATGAACGAATTGGGCGAAATCAATACGGCAGTCAAACCTCGAGAGATACTCCTGGTGGCTGACGCCATGACCGGGCAGGAAGCTGTTTCTATCGCCTGCGGCTTTAATGATCGGCTGGAAATCAGTGGCGTTATTTTATCGAAACTGGATGGCGATGCAAAAGGTGGAGCCGCACTTTCCATCAAAGCGGTTACCGGAAAGCCAATAAAGTTTGTCGGACTTGGTGAAAAACTCGATGCGTTGGAGGTTTTTCATGCAGACAGGCTCGTTTCCCGTATTCTTGGCATGGGTGATGTTCTTACCCTTGTTGAAAAAGCGCAGACACTTTTTGATGAAAAAGAATCCATCCTTCTACAGCAGAAACTAAAAAAGAATCAGTTTGATCTGGAAGATTTTCTGGGTCAGATGCAGCAAATTAAAAAACTTGGCTCGGTTGAATCGATCATGGGAATGATCCCCGGAATGGGCAAAATGGTAAAGCAGATGAAGGGCGCCCAGCCAAGTGAAAAAGAAATCAAACGAATTGAGGCCATTATTCGCTCAATGACCCCGGGTGAACGCTCTAATCATGGGATAATAAATGGCAGTCGCCGATTGCGGATTTCTCGAGGGAGCGGTACGACCGTTCAGGAAGTCAATCTGCTGCTGAAGCGCTTTACTGAAGCACAAAAGATGATGAAGATGATGCAGAAGCTTGGACCAAAGGGGCTACTCAAAGGAATGGGTGGACTTGGTGGTCTTGGCAAGGGAATGATGCCGTTTCGTTAACATAAACCAGAACCCGTATTCACGCACATACCACGTAAAGAAGCATAATTTCAGGAGGAAACACAATGGCTACAAAAATCAGGCTTGCACGTGCAGGCGCTAAAAAAAGACCATTCTACCAGATAGTTGTTGCCGACGAGCGGAGCCGCAGAGATGGGAGCTTCATCGAGAATGTTGGTACATACGACCCGACCAAGAACCCCGCTGTCGTTAAACTTAAGGCTGAGAGAGCAGCCGACTGGCTCAGCAAAGGTGCTCAACCGACTGATACCGTTCGTCAGCTTTTGAAAAATGCCGGACTTCTTGACAAAGCACCTGCAGCGACCGTTTAATTTCAATTTCAAATCAAAGATGATATCAAGGCGGCGAGGATTGAGGCGACGAGACGTACAGATAGTACGTTGAGGAACCGAAGATGAGCCAACGAAGATTGTGCTTTGATTTGGAATTGGTATAACGTCTCCAGTTCTTCCGGTTCGCCGGTCACTCTACATGAGCAGCAGAGGATACCGCCATGAAGACTCTTGTTGAAAGCATTGCAAAAGCACTGGTTGATGACCCGACTCAAGTAAATGCGACCGAGGAGACTGAAGAGGACACTCTGGTCATTAGCTTGACCGTCGCCAAGGAAGACATGGGACGGATCATCGGTAAGGAAGGGCGAACCGCCAAGGCGATTCGTACTATTCTTAATGCGGTTTCAACAAAAGACAGCAAGAAGGCAATCCTCAAGATTGTAGAATAAATGGCTGATCAGAATGAAATGGTGCCGGTTGGCAAGATCGTCGGTACTCATGGAATCAAGGGTCTACTGAAAGTCTTTTCTTACTCGGGCAATATACAAAGCTTACAGTCTGCTGAAACTGTTTTCCTGAGAGCGAAAGACGGCACGTTGCTTGAGTATGCTATTAAGAGTGTCTCTGCTCATACCGGCGGATTCATTTTAGGACTTGATGATTTTTCTGATATTAATCAGGTTTTGTCTTTAAGCGGTTCGGAACTTTGTCTGAAGCTGAGTCAGTTGCCGATTCCTGATGAAGGAGAATATTACTGGCGTGACCTGATTGGGCTTACTGTTCGAACCGACCAGGGGACTGAACTGGGCACACTGGTTGATATTTTTGAAACCGGCAGCAGTGACATTTATGTTGTGCGCGGCAGCTCAAAGGAATATTTGATCCCGGCTATTGCTGATGTAATTGCTCTAGTTGATATTCCGGGGAAAACAATGATTATCACCCCGCTTGACGGCTTGCTGGATTTATGAAATTTGACATTCTGACCCTGTTTCCCGGAATGTTTTCCGGCCCATTTGATGAAAGTATTATCAAACGAGCCAAAGATAAACAGCTCATTGACATTTCGCTTCACAACATCCGTGACTGGGCAACCGATCGTCATCAGACTGCAGATGATGCTCCCTATGGCGGCGGTGCAGGTATGATTATGAAAGCCGCACCTCTGTCGGCGTGTATTGATTCGGTGAAAACTCTGCACCCTGACTCATCGGTTGTGCTTACCTCACCCCACGGACGGAGACTCACTCATGACATCGCCCGGGAACTCACCGAAAAACCCGGACTGATAATCGTGTGTGGTCGGTATGAAGGGATCGATGAAAGAATTCGCTCGATCTATGCAGAGGACGATATTTCCATTGGTGATTTTGTCCTGTCAGGCGGCGAAATAGCAGCAATGGCAATAGTTGACGCCGTTACCAGATTAATTCCCGGAGCACTGGGCAGTGATGAGTCCGCTCAAACCGACTCGTTTAGCGATGGTTTGCTTGAGTATCCTCACTACACCCGTCCGCCCGAGTTTAATGGACTGGCGGTTCCTGAGTCACTACTGTCCGGCAATCATGAGTTGATTCGGAAATGGCGCCGCAAAGAGTCACTACGCAAGACCAGGACACTTCGGCCTGATTTACTTTCTCGTGCCTTTCTGACCCGGGAAGACCGGAAAATGCTGACAGAGATTGAGCAGGAGGAGATCAGTGGTTTGTAGCAACCTTGCCATCGCCCTTGTTCATTATCCGGTTTACAATAAGCACCATGAGGTTGTCACTTCTGCTTTAACAAACCTTGATCAGCACGATATAGCCCGCTCATCAAAAACGTTCGGGTTAGACCGTTTTTATATTGTGACCCCTTCTGAAGAACAGCGAAAGTTGGCTGAAAGAATAAGCGGACACTGGCAACAGGGATGGGGTGCCGACTACAACCCTGACCGGAGACTGGCTCTTGATATTGTTCGGGTAATTCCGACAATTGCAGCAGCGGCGGCAGATTTTCAAATCGGCTTCAGTAAACCGGTCAGAATAGCGGTGACAGGTGCCGCACAACGACCCGGTTCGATAGCTCTGGATTCGTTCAGAAGACATCTGCAGGAGGCCGATCAGCCGTATCTTCTTCTGTTAGGCACCGGATGGGGACTTACGGATGAATGTTTTGCAACTGCTGATCTTATCCTTGAACCAATCGCAGGGAACGGCATATACAATCACCTCTCGGTTCGATCAGCAGCGGCAATAATGCTTGATCGGCTGAAAGGAATTGAACGAGAAGATTCATATACTAACAATCAGAGCATCATACAGGAGGAAGGCAACCAATGAACACCATCGATTTTCTGGAATTTGACCAAATGAAGAAGAACGTTAACCCTTTCAAGGTCGGGGATACCGTCAAAGTACACGTGAGAATAGTTGAGGGCGACAAGCAGCGTATTCAGGCGTATCAGGGTGTGTGTATTGCGCGCCAGAACGGCGGCGTACGTGAAACTTTTACTGTTCGTAAAATTTCCAACGGAATTGGTGTCGAGAGGACATTTCCTCTGCACTCACCAAATGTCGAAAACATCGAAATTATGGTTCGCGGCCATGTCCGTCGTGCCAAACTTTACTACCTGCGCAAACTGCGCGGTAAAGCTGCCAGAATCCGCGAGAAGAAGTACGTACCGGTCGCAAAATAGCTCAAAAAAGCCCCGCTCCTGCGGGGCTTTTTTGTATTATTTCTTCTCTGGCTCACGAACCCCCGACCCCAGGACTGAACATGACTCTTCAAGGCGAGCTGTTTTTGGAACTACCTCTTGATACCCTGAAATACGAAAAAAATGCCTGCGCTAAAGGCTTTATGTTTGTGGCGGGAATCGACGAAGCGGGCCGTGGACCGTTGGCAGGTCCGGTCACTGCTGCTGCAGTAATTCTACCGGTCGGTCTCCTGATACCCGGTGTTGACGATTCAAAGAAATTATCTCCCGGCAAACGGGAGAGCCTTTTTGAAATTATTATGTCACAAGCCCTGTCTGTAGGAATCGGCGTCATAGATTCGGCAGAGATTGATCACGTAAATATTTTGCAGGCCACCCGCCGTGCCATGCTGGCCGCTGTTCAGCAACTTTCTCCGGAGCCTGACTATCTGTTGATCGATGGCATTAGTACAATCGACTGCAAAATTCCTCAAAAAACCATTAAAAAGGGCGATTCCTTAAGCCTTTCCATTGCCGCCGCTTCGATAATTGCCAAGGTAACCCGTGACCGGTACATGATAGAAATGGATTC
>VFJW01000124.1 GCA_009885845.1 Geobacter sp. | reverse complement strand
TGTTAGAAGCGGGTGCATCAACAAAAACCTTTGTTCCAATGCCGACGGATCTGAACGCGGACTCAAAGAGATGTTCCGCACAGGTGGAATAAACTGCCGAAAACGGCCCGATCTGAACGGAATCGCCGCACGGCTGCAGGGAGATAAAGCCCGATTCGTCTTGCTGCAGCCTCCCTCGGCCAACTGTGGCCTTCAGCAGAGCATCCCGACGATCACCCCAGCCTAGACAGTCGACGTCTGATCCGGAACGGCTCAGAGTGCTCCGGACATTCGGAAGATTGATAGTTGTATGCCGCTGCCGCCCCTCACCAACCCAGCGGATTATTTTGTCAATGCCGGTAAAACCATGCTTTTCATAAAGCGGAGCACCTGATTTCGAGGCGGTCAGCCAGAGAGTGTCTGCTCCGGCAGACCGTAACGCTCCGAGAGCTGCGGTAAACAGTTTCTCGCCAATGCCCCTTCCGCGATACTCGCCTGCAACAATCAGATTGCCGATCCAACCGCTCTGCTCATGGCGCAGTGAGGTCACAAACCCTGCAGTTTCTCCGTTATCGGTATGAGCGGTAAAGCATCCCTGAGGGAATGTCTGCAGCAGAAAATCGAACTCCCACGGATCTACCACCCACTTTTCGTCTGCCGCAAGTTTCAGAAAACCCGCTATATCCTCCGTACGAAACGGCTCAATGGTCATGGGGCAGGGCAGGCTGCTTCAGCAATAGTCACGTTCAAATCCTGCCCGATCAGGCCAGTGGCATCTGCGCGGCACTGTTTGCAGTGCGCAAACTGACCGATAATACTCTCGTTAGTTTTGCGGATTGCCGCCACCCGTTCCTCGGTGGGGGGGATGATGTGCGCCAGTTCAGCCTGGGGAATTATCGGCATGATATTCATAACAAAGGCGCCCAATTCCTTGACCCGTGCGGCGATAAGCGGCAGCTGATCGTCGTTTACACCCGGTACCAGAACTGAATTGACTTTGATGGTCAGGCCGAGTTCACCGGCTCGCTTGAGCCCTTCGAACTGGTTCGCAATGAGGATATGTGCCCCTTCAACACCGGTGTAATGTTTGCCGTGGTAGATGACATGACGATAGATCTGCGCGCCGATTTCCGGATCAATCGCGTTAATGGTAACAGTCAGGCTGTGCAGCCCCATCTCATAGAGGCGATCTATCGATTCAGGCAGCAGCAAGCCGTTGGTGCTGAGGCAGAGCATCAAATGGGGAAACTCTTTTTTTACCAATGCAAAGGTTTCGAACGTCTCTTCGTTGGCCAATGGATCGCCGGGACCGGCGATGCCGACCACTTTGATGATCGGACCGGCGATCGGACTGGCCATGACTTCGCGTACTTTTTCAATCGCTTCCTGCGGCGTCATAATGCGACTGGTAACGCCGGGACGGGATTCGTTGGCACAGTCATGTTTGCGCAGGCAGTAACCGCACTTGATATTGCACTGTGGTGCCACTGCCAGATGCATACGGCCATTTTTCTTGTGATTGCCGCCGAAGCAGGGATGCCCCTGAATTTTATTCCTCATTTCGCACGCAGTTGCCATGTCATGTCTCCTTCTCATAAAAAAACGCCCGCAGGGAAAAATCCCGCGGGCGTCGTTGCCATTGCTGCAAAGGTTAGAGCATAGAGTGTGCCAGCTTCAACAAACAAGGCCGAAAACCCTTGAAACACGGAGCAACGGAGCAACGGAGAGAAACAAAAACGAATCAATTGCATCTCTAATTTGATTTAAAAATTGGTTTTCAAGGACTTCTTTTGCCTAATATGCATATTATTTCAGCATATTTTCATAACGGATTATTCCTTGCATGTGATTTCTCCGTTGCTCTGTTGCTCTGTGTTATTACAAAGATTGGAAGTGACCATGTTCAACCAGTACAACCTCGATGAAATCCGAGACCGCGCCCGTGCGGCATTTATCGGCATGGCGATCGGCGATGCTCTGGGTGCTACGGTCGAGTTCATGACCGCCTCGGAAATTGCCTCAAAATACGGCATCTTCCGTGAAATTATCGGCGGTGGCTGGCTGCGCCTGAAGCCGGGACAGGTGACAGACGATACCGAAATGGCACTCTGCATCGGCCGTGCAATTATAAAAAGTCAGGGGTGGTCACAGGAAGCGGTTGCCGACCAGTTTGTCGTCTGGCTCAAATCACGCCCGGTCGACTGCGGTGACACCTGCCGCAAAGGGATTCGTGCCTATCTGCTGCACGGGCGCCTTGAATCACCGCCGAACGAGTGGGACGCCGGGAACGGTGCGGCCATGCGCCTCCTGCCGGCAGCGCTTTTCTCGCTCCCTGACGGGGAGCTGCTGAAAAGATATGTGCTTGAGCAGGCACATATTACTCATAACAACCCGGTATCTGACGCCGCCTGCCTTTGTCTGGGGCAACTTCTGCACATGACCATCTGCAGTGCTGAAAAAACCCGCCTGCGCCGCCATGTGGACGGATTGGTGAACAGGTTCCCCACCTTTAATTTCGTGCCGTATCGCGGTCTGGCGACCGGATATGTTGTTGATACCATGCAGACGGTGTTTCACTGGTTTTTCCGGGGAAGAAATTTTGAAGAGTGCCTGACAGGAACGGTCAATCAGGGGGGAGATGCCGATACGACCGGTGCTATTTGCGGGATGCTGGCCGGGGCTTATTATGGAATGGATGCCATTCCAAAACGGTGGATAAAAAAGATGGACGTAAAAGTGCTTTCCGAAATTGAGAATATGGTTGAACGGCTTGTGTCAGAAAGTCCTCTTTTGCGGAGGATGTAGGGTTGCTATTTTACCACAACACGCTTCATCACCTCCCGCAGTTGATGAAAGCGGTACGGTTTGCTCAGGAATCCCGCTGCTTCTTCTTGTGCTATGTAAAAACCGGCGCACTGAAAGCCGCAACGCCGGTTTTTTGGTTTCATTTAAAATATTTGCTGACAGCTGGAGTTGTCCGGGTGAGCTTTTCTGTCTGAAAGACTGAGCACTTTTGCCGCCACCGGAGCCTCCTTCTCATATAGGAATTCCCGGCTGATTCTATAGAAAATTTTTGAAGATTTCAATACGTGATGCTGAATACATGTAAACAGCCTGAAAGTCAGACCTCTTTGCTGTCGCCGGCTTAAGAATCTCTGACTTCAGCCCGCCTTCAAAATGCCGGCCGCGATCTGCAGCAGCGATTTCCGCTTATCCATCGCTTCCTTCTGCATGATGCGATACGCTTCCGCCTCCGGGATGTGATTCTTTTCCATGAGAACACCTTTGGCTTTTTCGATGATTTTGCGGTTCTCAATAAGTTCGCGCAGATCGTCGATTTTCTCTTTCAGGTGTTCAATCTCTTCAACATGCTGAAGAGCAATTTCAATAGCCGGAAGCAGATCCTGCTGACGGAGCGGTTTGGTTAAAAAAGCGGCAATTCCGCATGCCGATGCCCGTTTTACAGTCGCAGCGTCACAGGCGCTTGTCAGCAGCATGATCGGTATTTTCAGTTTTTTCCTGATCTCTGACGCTGCGGTTATGCCGTCCATGCCGGGCATGGCAACGTCCAGAATCGCCATGTCAGGAAAGGTGGCCAGCGCCAGTTCCACAGCCTTTGCCCCGTCTCCGCACTCCAGGATCTCATCGAAACCGAGATCGATCAGCATGCTCTTCAGGCTCTCTCTGATAAACAGTTCATCATCACAAATCAGTATGGATTTACTCATGGCGGCGTTCCTCCTTACCGGGGGAATAGCATGAGGTGTGCCACATGGAAGAATGTAATGTTATTTCCTGAAATTTTCATTCACTGCATGGCATTTTCTCACGTTAGTGTTTATAGTTGCACAATGGAGCTTTCAGATAAACGGCAGGAAGAAGAAGGTGGTTTCTGGTTGCCCGTTCCCTCGCGGCACGGCACCTTGTTGACGAAACGTCAGGCGCGTTCCTGGGCGCTGACACTCGACTCCCGTTCCATCCCCTGCTGTATCGAATCCGCCGGGGCAGTGTGGCAACTGCTGGTGCCGGAGCATCATCTGGAAAGCGCCTGCAGGGAATTACAATTGTACGAGGAAGCAAATCAGGGGTGGCCGCCTGTGCTGCCGGCTCCTCGTCAACTGGTAGAAAATACCCTGCCGACCGTTTCAGTCCTGCTTCTGCTGGCAATCCTGCATAATCTGACGTTGATTGGCCCGTCCATTTCGGGACACGGGATTCTCAATCTGTTCGATCTCGGTGCCGCTCACGCGGCAGGCATCAGAGACGGACAATGGTGGCGCTGCGTGACCGCCCTGACGCTGCATGCCGATCTTACTCATCTGCTCAGCAATCTGACGATCGGCGGTGTGTTCATTATTCTGCTCTGCCGGGAGCTTGGTTCCGGCATGGCCTGGAGTCTGTTGCTTGTTTCCGGAACCATCGGCAATCTGATCAACGCCTGGGTACAATCACCTGCTCATCGTTCAGTGGGGGCATCAACAGCGGTCTTCGGCGCAGTCGGTCTCCTGGCGGCTATCAGCATGATACGCTATCGTCATCATCTGCACCGACGCTGGTTCGTTCCGATTGCGGCAGGGCTTGCTCTGCTGGCTATTCTGG
>VFJW01000082.1 GCA_009885845.1 Geobacter sp. | reverse complement strand
GTCTCCCTGTATACCATCAACCAGAACACCGGCGTATTGACCTTTGTGGAAAACGTTGCCGCAGTCACCGCTCCGCAGTCGATTGCTGTCGATCCCACAGGAAGATTTGCCTATGTGTCAAAATGGACCACCAGCGATGTCACTGCATACACCATCAATCAGTCCACCGGTTCATTGACCTTTGTTGGATCGATTGCCGCAGGAACCTCGGCTATCTCCGTCAGCGTTGACCTGACCGGGCGCTTTGTATACGTAGCAAATGCCGACTCAAACAATGCCACTGTATATTCGATCAATCAATCCACCGGGGCGTTGACGTGGGAACAAGACATTGCAACAGGGCCAAATCCCTATTTCATAACAACCACCGGTGGCGCCATCACCACCCCGTACCCGATCATCTCCCTTTCCCCGGCATCCTACCCCTTCGGCAGCGTGCCAGTCGGGGGCAACGCCTCCTGGCCGGTATCCATTTCCAACACCGGCACAGCACCACTTTCCGTCACCGGAATAAGCTTCAGCGGTACGGACTTCAGTGTTGATCCAGGCGACGGCACCCTCAGCACCTGCGGCACTGCGCCGATTCTCGCTCCGACCGGCTCCTGCACTGTCTCGGTCAAACTCGCGCCACTCTCTCTCGGCGCCAAAAGCGGCACCCTGACCGTTGCCTCCGATGACACGGTCACGCCAAGCGCAACGGCGGCCTTCAGCGGCAACGGCGGGGCGACACCTTGCAACTGGACAAATGCCGGCAGCGGCAACTGGAATGATTTTAACAACTGGTCGTGCGGACATGTGCCCAACAGCGCTACGGATGACGCCATCATTGACCAGGAAAACAACGTCAACTACACCATAACCATGGATCTCACCCCAGTTACGCTTAACAGCCTGAAGCTAGGACGCATAACCAGCAGCTACACCCAGACACTGACAATGGTAGCTAAAACCCTGAACATTAACAACGCCAGTTCGATCAATGCCAAGGGAGCTTTCACCGTGAACGGCAGCACGATCAACGGCCCCGGCATTTTGACCAACAGCGGCACGCTGACCCTGACCGGCGCTTCGAATATAATTAATGCAGACCTCGCCAACCAGGGTGTTTTGAACATCACTTCCCCTAATGCAAATGTCACCAG
>VFJW01000178.1 GCA_009885845.1 Geobacter sp. | reverse complement strand
TATTTTGCTTTTGTTGGCTCCGAGGGATGCCGTTGCCACCAAGACGGAGCCTTTGTCTTGATGTACAACGGCTTGGAGCTGACCTGCACGGCTTTATCGTGTCAGGTCTAGCGTACTGGTTATACGTTTCAGTTTCAGTTTCACCGCTCTTTGAAAATAAAATAGCCACGACAAATTAAGGCGCGACTATCTTTTTAGGCTGGCTTGTATTCTAATTCTGGTTGTTTATGGTTCAATTCCCAGAATAACGAGCGGAACTGATGGCACTCCGCGACCCTGCCTGATTACGTTGTATAACTCGCCTTCGTAGTATGCAACGCCGGAACTCATGTGAGCTTGCAAGGATTTCATGGGTAGAATTTCAATTCCGACATCAATCTTGTCACCGACATAAAAGGCAAGATGTTTGACAAACAGGTCATAGGCGACAAAAGAATATTTTCCGAATTGAACTTCAATGGCTACTCGCTCTTTTACGAAATCGGTTTGGTTGTAGCTGTATATTGGAGATTCTCCGGCCTCTTCAATTTCCTTTTTCTGCTCTTTTGCATCGAGCGTTAGTGTTTTTCTGATGAGCTTTTCATTTTTTGTAACCCAGTAGCTGACTCGGCTTTCTTCCCATGTTGCCGCAGAAAGAAGCCTTTTAAACTCTGCGTTCATGTCGATGGGACTGTAAAGCAGTTTTCCGGTCATGGTTTTTTCTTTTGATACTTTGGTTCTACAGGCTTTTGCATCAACGGCGGCTATGACCTTCTGGATTTCTTTCCATAGTTTCGGTTTGTGAACCATTAGAAATTCCAGTCCGTTCAGGTGAGAATAAGTTTCAATAATTTTCATTTGGCGCAGTACCTTTCCGGTTTTTCTAATAGCCTTAACTGTTCGCTTGGGCTGATTTGCCCCCACGGGGCAATCCTGAGACTGTTACCTGCTTTTTCTGGATCGTAAACAGGTTTATTCATCGGTCTGGTTTTCAGAATGCCGCCTAGTTCTTGCTTGATGCGATCATGTGCAATCTTGACGTATTTAGGAAAAACCTCTGCTCCTGCACCTTTTCGGTTGTGCTTGATGGCGGCAACAACTGACGTACCTGTTCCAAGAAATGGATCAAGCACCCAGTCATCTTCTCTGGTAAGCGACAGCACAAACCGCTCAATTAGTTCAACGGGAAACTGACAGGGGTGTTCGGTCTTTTCAACATGGTTGCTTTTGACGTTTGGGATAACCCAGATGTCACCGGGGTTTTTGCCAAGTGGATTACAGGAATACTCTCCGGCTTTTGGCCCCTTAAAGTATTTTTTGCCGGGGTACTTCTGGGGGACTCGAACAGGGTCAAGGTTGAAATAGTAATCTTTGCTTTTCGTGAACCATATTATTGTTTCGTACCGGCCTGAAAACCGCTTTGAACAATGCAGGCCTTGTTCAAAGTGCCAGATAATACGGTTACGCATTTTCAGGCCAAGATCGTTAAAAATTGGATAAAGCACTGTATCAAGGGGGATGATAGCACCATCGTCAACGTAGTTTCCGACTTGCCAGCAGATACTTCCTTGATCGGATAATACTCTTACACACTCCGTTATTACAGCCGCTTGCTGGTCAATGTATTTTTTGAGGTTCAGTTTTTTTTCGTATTCTTTGCCGATGTTGTATGGCGGGGAGGTTACAACAAGTTGAATTGAATTGTTAGGGACGGTCTTTAATAAATCCAGGCACTCGCCTGGATAAATTGCAATCCGTTCTGAGGTCTTGAATTTGTCGGAAATGGCTATTTTATTAATCATGGGGCCTCGTCTGGTCGGTTGCGAGAATTTTAAAAAATGTATCACACTACGCAAGTAAATTAAAGGAGGCAATATGACCGGCTGTGATTTTACAACTTTAGACCCGAAAATTTCTTTTCCTGTTCGTATTTTGCACGAACATGGGATAGACACCTATGAATCCTGTCAAGGTGGCGAAGGCCACTGCTTCAAATACCCTATTATCCGCTTTAACGGAGATAAAACAGAGGGTTATAAGGCTTTTGATATTTTGGCTAAACATGGCTTTACTGTGCATCATTTACAGAGATGCTGGACTGTAACAAATAACGAAATTGGTGCCCCGTACTGGCAACTAGAATTAGCGGAAACGGGGCAACCAATCCCTTTTCAATAATTACGGCAATTTACTGCAACTTTCGCATAAAGGTCTTCCGGCTGATCCTGATCTTTTATTCTGGACTTCAATGTTGTTGCCTTCGGTACACTTGTCGTTGTTGTGATGTACGTTTCTGGTGTTGAGTTTGATGGAGTGAAACGGTGCAACTTTAGCCATGTTAATCTCCTCGTCATACGGTTTACGCTGCCAGTAAACTTTAACACTCGGTTCGGTTTTTTGCGCCCCTAAAGGGCGCTTGGTTCTCGGTTTTAATTGTATTTTCGGGTTAGAAATATAACATCTTATTATGCTGTTAGAAAAGCATCTCATATAAGATAATGCATCCTATATGGGATACTGTTGGCATCCCATATAGGATGCGGTCGAGGCATCTCATATAAGATGCTTTGACCATTTCCGGCATCCTATACAGGATGTCTTGCGGTATCTCATATAGGATGGCTATGCCTCCGCCTGCCTTTGGTAAATTCCATCATGATTCTATCTTCCAGTTCCGTTCCACGGATTTGGCCATATGGAACATACCAGAGCTTTTCTTCCGGGTTCCATCTTCCCCCCGCATCTTTTAACTTCTCTCGAAGGTTCATTTCGGAAAAATTTACCATCATGGGGACAACGTCCTCATCTCGAAGTGGCAAGACAGGATTCCACGCCTTTTCCTCTACTACGATTTCGACCGTCTTCAGTCGAACTCCCCGGTACTCATCGTACCGATACCGGACATAAAGCAACGCTTTACCGTATTTTTCCACCAGATGTTTCGTCCCCTTCTGCCCCGGTTTAAGATTTAGTCGCGATTTCATACATCGTCTCCAGTTCCCGCCGAATTTATATCACAAGCATCTGCTAATAAAAAATGAATTTATTAAATTATTTCTATGGTCAATATTGCATATTGACGGTTAGGTTGTCAAATGATAACCTTATGCAAGATTTGCCACTTATCCATTTATATAAATAAGGAGATCACCATGTTTGCAATCCCGAATGCTGTTATGAATCAGTATGATGCAGTTCTAAGAACACGTGAGGTTCCGACCTCTCAACGTTCGGATTACAAAAAGTGGCTGCGGTTCTTTTACGATTTTTGCGCAAAATATCCTGTCCCGGATTCCAGGCCTGAAAGGGTAAGACTGTTCAGTGAAAAGTTGCGGGCAAAGAAACAAACAGAAGCGCAATGCGAAATGGCTGCTCATGCCGTATCTCTTTACTTTGAAATACAAAAGCAGGTAATAAATATGCAAGAATCAGCAGAGATGGCTGTTCGACAACAAAGCACTCCACTATTGGCGGCATCATCACAACGTGCTTTGTATCAGCTAAAATCCCAATACTCTATTGCCGGATACCAGGAAAAGTCAGATTCTCAGGAGTGGGATGACGTCCTGGCAAAATTGGCCGGAGAGATCAAAGTTCGCCACTATTCCCGAAATACACTAAAAACGTATGCATTGTGGTCGCGCCAGTTTCAGCGTTTTTTGAAAAACAAGCCGCCTCTGGAGTTATCCCCTGTCGATGTCAAAGCATATCTGACCTTTCTTGCGGTGAAGTGCAGAGTTGCTGCATCAACCCAAAACCAGGCATTCAACGCGCTTCTATTTCTCTATCGTCATGCATTACAGAAGGATTTTGGAAGACACACGGATATTCCACGGGCGAAAAAGTCGCTTTATATCCCGATGGTGCTGTCTCGTACGGAGATCGACACCATACTGAAACAACTTTATTATCCACATAACCTCGTCGTCAAAGTCCTGTTCGGTTGTGGTCTGCGTCTGTTCGAGTGCCTGAATATACGGATTGGCGATTTCAATTTTGAAGCCGGCATGCTTTTGGCTCATGGCAAAGGAAAGAAGGATCGGACGGTGCCGATTCCGGAATCGATTTTGCCGGAATTGAAAGCACAGATAGAAGTGGTGGGGAGACTACATGACAAGGATCTTGCTGCGGGATACGACGGGGTGTTTATGGAGGAGGATATTGAAAAAAAATACCCGAATGCCCCAAAGGAATTCATCAACCAATGGTTCTTTCCGCTGAAAACGTTGACGAAGATGGAGGAAACCGGGCAGATGCGGCGCTATCACTTGCATGAATCTGATTTGCAGAGGGCGCTCTACCGGGCGGTTCGCAGGGCTAAAATACCAAAACGAGTCACGGCCCACACCTTTCGTCACTCCTTTGCTACTCACCTGTTGCAGGCCAATTATGATATCCGTGTCATTCAAAAACTGCTCGGGCATTCGAGCCTGAAAACGACGATGATTTATACCCACTGCGTGCCGGTCCGCACGGTGAAGGAACCGAGAAGCCCGCTGGATCTGGCGGCGTGATCAAAATCTTCGATACAGCCCGGTAACTTTGCCGATGATCGAAACGTCGTCTGCGCCTGGGCGCATGATAATCGGCTCCATGGCCGGATTTTCCGGTTGGAGGCGGATGTGCCGCTTTTCGCGGAAAAAACGTTTCAAAGTTGCCTCGCCGTTAACCATGGCCACTACGATGTCCCCGTTTTCAGCCGTAGCTTGCGGCCTGACCAGCGCAAGATCCCCTTCCTGAATGTGTGCATCAATCATTGAATCTCCCGTAACGCGCAGAAAGAAAGTGCCGCCATCTTTGGCCTGGGTCTGGTCGATGGAAAAGAACCCTTCAATGTCTTCAACCGGAGGCTGCGGCAGACCGGCTCGCACGACCCCGACGATGGGGAGCGATGTTGCCTGTGATGTGGGGGGAGGCATGACAATTCCCCTAGAGCTTCCTCCCCGGCGATTGAGGAAGCCCTTTATTTCCAGCGCTTTCAAATGCTTCATGATGCCGAGGGTGCCGTTTACTCCAAGTTCGCCGGCAATTTCGCGCAGGGAGGGGGGAGTGCCGTTGCGTTTGATGTAGCTGGCTACGATGTCAAGAACCTGCTGTTGACGCGCCGTAAGCTGTTGCATGGAGATGTCCCCGGAATTTGAAGTGGTTGTCTAACGGTAACCTAGCAATGCCGGTTGGATATGTCAAGCTGACAAGCAAAGACTGCTGTGGCATGTCCGGCAGGAAGGTAAAATATGAGAAGACTCCTGGATTTAGGATAAACCTCATCAAACAGAGCGAACGCACGAAGGGCGGGAAAATTTCCCCGCCCTTCGTTTTCTACCGGATATCAAACGTCTTACTTCTTCACTTCATCCTTCTTCACAACCGCCATAGCGTCATTGAGAATCTTGACACCCGCTTTGGAAGCGGCGATCGAGCCGGTGAGACTTTCGCGTGCCAGACCGGGGTTATGGAAACCGTCTGAATTCTCAGCGGTCCAGTACTCCCAGAGGACATGCGCTTCTTCATGTTTTTCACGGGCTTGAGCCAGAACGCTCTCGGTGACTCCCATACGCTGTGCGGTGGCATAGCCATCAATCAGCTGACCGAGCCAGTACTCCGACTTGCGCATTTTGCCCTTGGTGTAGTTGATGATGGTCTCTATCTGGTAGAGTTTCTGCTCAACTGTTTCATTGGGGTGGCAGCCGAGGCAGGATGCCTTGACCGTCAGCTTGGGCTTAACCACGCCGTGATTGGAGAACATTTTGCCATCCTTGCCTTTCTGCTTGGGCATATGGCACTGATGGCATTGCACACCGGCTTTGTCATGCACGCTGCCGGCATAGGTCTCGGCCTCGGGATGCTGAAACTTGATCAGACGTGCGCCGGTGATAGCATGCTTGAAGTCGAAGAAGTCCAGTTCCTTGTAATGTTTGAGCAGTTGCAGTGAATTCTTGAGCGGGAAATGGTTGGTGCGCATGTCGTCGTACTTGACCGGCTTGCCGTCGCTCCACTGGGTGCCGGTGTTGCAGTTATACTCCACATGGCACTGAGCGCACATCATCCGCGAGTCGGTCTTACTCATGATGCCGATCTTGCGGAATCCGCGGAAATCCATCACCTTCAGGTCGGTGGTGCCATTCTTGGCAAAGATGTTACCTTTGGGATCTTTCTGGATTGCCTGGATCAGTCCATCGCGTACGATGCGGGGCTGGGTGCCGTGGGGATCGTGGCAGTGGATGCAGCCCACCGGGTTGTTGGTTGCCGCGGCTACGTCATTGACATCGGAGGTGCGATCGAATTTGCCGCCCTTCTCACCCATGAACTTCCAGGTGAGGACATGGTCAGAGGTCTTGCACTGGATACAGGTCGGATTGCCGGCCATGGCGGTTTCAGGCAGTTTGGTGCCTTTGCCGTTGTCTTTCAGCACATCCCAGGTCTTGCCCATCTTCTCGATGCCTTTATATCCATCCTTGAACTGGTAACGGCCGCCCTGGAAACGGTCGACCACGAATTGGTCAACGACCATGAAGGCATGGGCGCGTGGCTCGGCATGTTCGAAGGTAAATCCATGCCCCGCCAGCAGTTTGTCCTGCATGGGCGAACGTCCGGCCGGAACACCCTTCTCTTTGCGTGCGCCACCGTCATGATTCAGGGTGTAAAAGCTGTCCATCTGACTTTTGTGACACTTGCCGCACAGCTGCTGGTCAATGATCGTAACCGGCTTGTTCTTCTCAGGATCGCCCATGTGAGCATCAAGCTTGTCGTGGCAGACCGTACAGGCCAGTTTGGCGTGCTTTGAGCCCTCCTTGAGCGCCTTGACCTCGTCGTGGCACTCGTAACATTTGGCGCGGCCGTCGTTGGCGACTTTCGCCGCAGGTTTTGCCTTGGCAGCGGTTGTCATGGCGGGGATCGACAATACGCCGATCGCCCCGATGACGGCAGCAGCAAGGGCCAGATTCTTCTTCAGCATGGTGATTCTCCTTTCTGGGGTGGGATATCACTGCAAGTCTCAACGGCTTGCACATATGTTCCTGTCCTACATTGCACAAAATAAATAAATAGAATTTGATTCAAGTCAAAAAAAATTATTCTGTTGGCCGCATTTACAGAATATCCGCTTTTGGCGTTACACGGATGTTTAATGATATTATCTGGGTATTAACACAACCGCCTTCGGATCAACCGGGCAGACATATTCGCAGACGCCGCATCCGTTACAGAACTGCGGGTTGATTCTGATCCCCACGCCCGGGTTGATCTTGATGGCCGCGGGCTTGCAGCTCTCAACACAGGCGGAACACTGGTTGCTGCGGGCAAGACAACGGTCATTGAATGCCTCTGCCACAAGATCGGGGCGCGGTTCGCCCACCGGCGGCTCCCCCATCGGTACGGCCGGCAAAACAGGAAGATGTCCCTTAAGGGTTTCGGCAATATCAAGCGCTGTTTTCCCGAGAGAGAACAAACTCTGCTTAAAAAAATCCTTGCGGGAGATACTCATGATTTATCTGCTTCCAACGCCTTGAGTCGCTCCTTCAAGGCCTTTTCCTTCTGAAAGCGGGCGGTAATGTTCCTGATTATCGCTCCGGTGCCAAGTACGGTGCCTTCATCACTCCGCACGATGACCATGCTGAATTCCAGGGATAGCCGGGAACCATCCTTCCGAATTCCCGGTGCGGAAAGAAGTTCTGTACCATAACGGGTTTCGCCGCTTGCCATGACCTTGTGGTATCCCTCCCAGTGTCTGTCGCGCAGATTCTCGGGTATAATCAGGTCGAGACTTTGCCCCTCCGCCTCGGCAGCGGAATATCCGAACATCACCTCGGCGCCTTTGTTCCAGAGCCGGATGGCTCCCCCATGGTCTGCGAACATGATCGCATCACTGTTTTCTTGCACGATCTGTTCAGCCAGCCAGGCAAATGATAAATTAATCATTAAGTATCTCCTTGAAGTTTCCCCGAGCAACAAGAGTAGCAGGAACTTTCTAATATGGTATCCCGGCATCCTTACAGGAGAATAGTATCACTAGATCAGGGTAATGCAACTGATGCAGAGTTTTTTCATCTTCCCAACAGTGAGTAGGCAGCGTAGCACGCAATCAGAAGGCCTACGAACAGGTTCACCGGCCGGGTTTTCTCAGTAGGATTCGGCATAAACAAGATATCCACACGCATGGATTCCAATGCTTTATTACGCATAAAGGCGGCAAGGATCAGTATGAGCCCGTAGATTATGCCTATGACATTAACAATGGTGTCCATGTTTTCAAGCGCGTAAATCTATGCGCTTCATCTCCTGTTTCTCGTTATCAGAGAGTTTGTCCCACCAGGTGCCGCCGGAGTTGCCGTAGTCAAACCGCTCGGCTCCCGTGCGGGTGTAGTAATAGTAGTTGATGAGCCATGAATACGCGTAAAAAACAGAAACGCCGACGAAGAACGGGATGGCACTGCCGAATCTGGTTATGGCTCCACCGATAAACGAAGTAAAAATAAACGGGCCGAATGCCGCCCATGCTCCGGTCCAGCCGAGCATCTGAGCGCCTTTGGCCGGTGAATAGGCGAACACAATCGGGTACTGACGGAACGTTGCCGCATTGTTAGTGCCGGTCATCAGGAAGATGAAGAGCATGATCCCGACAAATCCTGCGAACTGGTCGAGTCCGGTGGGGGTGAGAAATCCACCGAAGACCAGAGCCAGGCAACCGGCGATCTGCCCCAGTGTCGTCCAGTGCATCCCTTTACTCCCGCCCCACTTGTCAAATACCGGTCCGGTAAGGGCACGGATCAGGCCGCCGATGAGCGGTCCGAGATAGGCGTACGCCAATGGATCCGGTGCGCCGTCAAAGCCGCCGTAGATGGTTTTGATCATCATCGGGAACGCCGCCGCGTAGCCGGAAAACGATCCGAATGAGCAGATGTAGGTTATGGTACAGTTCCACGTATGCGTACGCGCCCTGTTCAGGCTGCTCAGTATTTCAAACTGCCCCTTGAAGCCCCGTGCGGGCAAGGTAACGCTTCTCAGGAACAGTGCGCAGAGAATGAAAGCTACGATGAGGAACGGAACCCACACAAACAGTGCGTTCTGTAGATAAATATCCTTTTTGATCACCTTCTTGACAGTCACACCCGTAATCAATCCCGCATCATTTTTTTTCAGCTCCACCTTCATGTTCCTGGTGGTTGGCGTCTCAGTAATCACCACGTCTTTAATGACATCCCCATCTCTTGTAATGACCGTGGCGGCAACGAGGTCGGGCCTTTTTGCCACCACATCCGTTACCACGCCACTGGCATTTTTTGTCACCACAATATCTTTCAGGACATCTATTTTAGTAAAGGTCTGCGGCCCCCCGACCATTGCCCCGAGCGCAGCAAAGCCTATAATCCATGGCGCGACAAACTGGACAATACTCACCCCGAAGTTCCCGAGACCGGCTTGAATGCCCATTGCGAGCCCCTGGAGCCTTTTCGGGAAAAAGATGCTCGTGGACGGCATGAATGAGGAAAAGTCTCCTCCACCCATGCCAGTCAGGAAACCGATTATCATAAATGTTGCCCAGGTCGTGTTCGTATCCTGAATCGCAAAGCCGAGCCAGATCATCGGGATTACCTTGATGATGGTCGAGATGCTCACGACCGGTCTGGTTCCAAGCACCGGGATAAAGTTGGAATGAATCAGCCGCAGGATGCCGGACGCAAAACCGGGAATTGCTGCGAGCCAGAAGTACTCCATAGTGGTGAACTTGAAACCTATGGCAGGCATCCTCACCACCACCGCACTCATGACAAACCAGGTCGCGAATGAAAATATCAGCGAAAAAGTTGTCAAGGCGCACGTGCGCCATGCAACAGCGCTACCGGTCTCTTTCCAGAATTGCGGGTCTTCCGGTTCCCATCTTGGTAATCTGGCCATCGTTATCCCCTCTTCTTGCTTTAGTGATTTATCCTTCAAACACCCGCATGGTATTGGGGTGTTTTTCCTGCATCATCTTCCGTACCACATAGTGCAGCGAAAGCAGGCAGGCGACTGACAGGAACAGCATGAATATCCAGCAACTGGTCCAGAGTCCGGTCCATTCGAGCAGATAGCCGAACACTATCGGACAGACGAAGCCTCCCAGGCCGCCAAGCACCCCCACCATACCACCCACCACCCCTACCTCTTCCGGGAAGTAATCCGGGATCAGCTTGTAGACCGCCGCTTTGCCGATTCCCCAGATGGTGCCGAGCAGCAGCACCAGCACAGCAAAAATCCAGACATTGGCCTGAAAATAGATCCTGGTCACCCCCTTGGCAAGCAGCTCCTTCTTCTTGACGGTTTGTCCCGGTGTTACCACCGGTTCCTGCCAAGTCTGTTTCCCGGGGAGCACAAGGATCTGATCATCGAGGTTTTTCACAACCTCCGGCTTTGCCTTCAGCCGGTAGGTCTGGTCGCCGATAACTTCAGAGGTTATCTTGACCTCCTTCACCACGATAGAACCATCCGACACCGTTTGTACCACTCCGGCGCGTTTTGCCATGACCCCGCGTCCGGGGGATTGAATTTCCATTTTAGGTATCATCACCATCACGCTGATGACCGTCGAACTCCCCAGTACCCAGTACATGATCTGACGCCCGCCGAATTTGTCGGACATCCACCCACCCAGGGCGCGGATCACTCCGGATGGCAGGCTGAACATGGAGGCGAACAGACCGGCGGTGACGAGCGGCAGATAATAAACATTGACAAAATAGGGGACAAGCCATTGTGAAAATGCCACAAAGCAGCCGAAAACGAGGAAGTAGTACATCCCGAAACGCCAGACGCGCATATGCTTGAGCGGTGTCAGCATCTGGATGAAGGATTTGCCGGAGCTGGCCGGTTTCCTGTTGTCGCTGAAGATAAAGAAAATCACTCCCATAGTTGCCAGGATCAGCGCGTAATAGACCGGCAGATCACGCCAACCCTCGATGTTGGCGCCATTATTTGTCAGCTTGTTAAGCATGGTCGGGGCGAACAGCGTCGTCAGAGCCGCTCCGGCGTTACCGGCGCCGAAAATCCCGAGCGCTGTCCCCTGCCGCTCGCGCGGATACCAGACCGAGCTGAAGGCGATACCGATGGAGAAACTTACTCCGACCATGCCGAAGCCGAAGCTGCACAGGGCAAAGGAGTTAAAACTGTCAGCTTTGGAGAGCAGGTACATCGGGATGGCGCAGAGAATCAGGAGCGATCCGTAGACCGGTTTACCCCCGAATTTGTCAGTCAGCATCCCGGCCGGCAGGCGAAAAATGGAGCCGGTCAGAACCGGAATCCCGAACAGCCAGCCGATCTGGACCGGCCCCCAGTTGAAGACCTGGTTGTCTACCAGAAAGGTTACCAGCACGCCGTTGAACATCCAGGCGGCAAAGCAGACCGTAAAGGCCAGGGTGTTAAGAAAGAGATTTTTGTGTGATTTCCACGTTGCGACTTCCAGCATCTGCGGATCCTTTCAAAACTCGATTCAATCGGAATAAACTGTTATTTCGACCGCCAGCGATACAGTATCGGCGGATCCATCAGGAAATGGACCGGGACGTAGAGCAGATGCACCAGCTTGGTGAAAGGCAGTAGCGCCACGATCAGGAAGGCACAGGCTGCATGTAGCTTGAATACCAGCGGGAAATCGGCCATGTACTCAATCTGCGGGTTGAACGTTGCGAGCGACCAGAAATAGGGAACTACCGTATGCAGATACCACTGGGAGCCCCAGCGCATGAACGTTGCGACATAGACGCCCGACAGGGCCTGAGCCGCCAGCAGATAGAGCAGCACCCAGTCCGAGGCGAACGTCACCCGCTTCAGGATCGGTGTGTTTACACGGCGCAGCAGCAGCGCCAGACAACCGAAAACGGCGAAGAGTCCGAGTGCGAGTCCGATGCTTTCGAAGATGATCAGGTTGTTCTGATTCCCGAGAATTGCCTTCATCGGTCCGGGGAAAATAACACCAAGAAAATGGCCCGCGAGAACCGGCAGAATACCGTAATGCCAGGGATTGATCCCCCAGAAGAGCCTGTCACGCTCCAGAAATTGCGTCGAGTAGGCCGACCATGTCAGGCGATTTGAGAAGAAACGATACGGTGTTACAAAGATCAATAACGCCAGGGCGGCGTAAGGCATGACGATAAAAATAAAGCTGTTTAACATGAGATCACCTCCTTGCAATCTTCAGTACAGAGCAGTCGGGTCGTTTCAACCAGCGCTTTCCAGTGGGAATTCTGCCTGGTGTCAAAAGCGGCGTGAAACCTCTCCACTCCCGGTAATACACATGTGGTGATGAACAGCTGCCGTTCCTCATTATTCTCCTGACGAGCCAGATGAGCCAGAAAGCCGAGCAGCACCGAAAGATGATCGGGAAGTTCCACTCCGGCAGGGGTGTAACTGCAGCGCTCGTATTCCTGTTTCAGCATAATCATATAGCTCCCCTTCTTCTGGTTGTCGCCGAAGAGGTGATGCCCCAGATACGGGGCGGTGGCCGGATTGAAGTCGAACGTGGCGACGTACTCCTCCTCAAGCTCCGCATCGGAAGAACTGGCGGCAAAGTCGGCAAAAGAAGCGATGGGATTGTCCAGTCGCTGCCGGTTCAGAAAGTCACTGACAACGGCATAATCGGTCTGCAGCTGTTCCTTGCCCGCCGGATAGTCGAGCAGTCGGGCGAGGGCATCATAACTGGCGGCAATGGTCATTTCGGCCCCCTTGTCTTCTTCAGGATACCGAAACCGCTGGCTCCCTTGCGCTCATGCGGGTCCTGTTCCTCCCGCTGTTGGGTAGGGACGATGAAGCGTTCACGATAGGGGGCGATGGTGAAGAGGCGGTAGAGCTTGTTGGCGCCGACCTCATCCAGACCGGCATTTTTCAGGATGGATTCTTCGATCGGCTGACCGAGGTTGCCGGCACGTTTGAAGAGGCGCAGGGCAATTTGTTTCCGCAGTATTTCGGCAACTATCTCCTCATTGCCGCCTGAAAGCAGGCTGGCCAGGAAACTGATCGGCGCACGCATCTTTTCAAGGAGGGGGAACGTGCCATGGTCGGCCAGTTCATGAAGATCGCCTCCGCTGGAAATTACCGGGGAGAGCGACGGGATATAGTAAGCCATCGGCATGGTCCGGAATTCAGGGTGCAGTGGCAGAGCCACAGCAAATTCCTTCACCAGGGCGTAGACGGGTGACTTTTCGGCTGCCTCCAACCACTGATCGGTAACGCCATTGTTACGGGCGGATTCCCGAACCTGCGGATCGCGCGGGTCAAGAATAACTTTGCGGTGAGCTGCCACCAACTGGTCATCCGGCTTGAGCAGCGCCTCTTCGACGCGATCGGCATCATAGAGCAGCACGCCGACGTGGCGGATGCGGCCGACGCAGCTGTGGGCACAGGCGTTGCACTGCCCGGTCTCGGTACGAGGGAAGCAGAAGATGCACTTCTCCGCCTTGCCGCTCTGCCAATTGAAATAGACCTTTTTGTACGGACAGGCGCTGGTACAGAAACGCCACCCCTTGCAGACATCCTGATCGACCAGCACCACACCGTCCTCGCCCCGTTTGTAGAGCGCCCGTGACGGGCAGGAAGCGACGCAGGCCGGATTCAGGCAGTGATTGCAGATACGGGGGAGATACTGCATGAACATGCGGCCGTAATCTGAAACAAGGGAACTGTCTTTAAGATTGACATCATTGACGGCGTACACCTGCGAACCGGAGAGGTCGTCGTCCCAGTTGGGACCGTTCGTAATCTCTTCCATCCGCTCGCCGGAGATCTGTGAAAATGCTTCGGCCACCGGCTGATCGCTGCCGGGAGGAGCTTTATAGAGATTGCTGTAGTCAAAATCGAACGGCTCGTAATAATCGTCCAGTTTCGGCATATTGGGCTGGAAGAACATGTTGAGGAGCGTCGGTCCTTTACCGAGAGCGCGCAACTTCAACTTTCCATTCTCGCGGATCCACCCACCCTTGAATTTGTCCTGATTTTCCCATCTTTTGGGATAACCGACACCGGGTTTGGTCTCCACATTGTTCCACCACATGTATTCGGCGCCCTTTCGGTCTGTCCAGATGTTCTTGCAGGAGATGCTGCAGGCGTGGCAGCCGATGCATTTGTCAAGATTGAATACCATTACCAGTTGAGCTCTTACGTTCATCGCTTCACCCCCATACAAGTAGCCTTCGTTCGGATACCGGCGTTGGCTTCGTCGCTGACTCCTCGACGTATTGTCATATACGCCTCCGTCGCCAGTTCCTCGCCGCCTTGGTCTCCATCCGAATCCTACTTGTTTAATTTTCTGACAACCACGTAGCTATCCCGGTTAACTCCGGTCGGCCCCCAGTAGTTGAAGTAGTAACTGAACTGTGCATATCCGCCCAGCATCAGAGTCGGTTTCAGACGGATACGGGAGAGGCTGTTGTGTACGCCGCCACGTTTGCCGCTCTTATTCGATTTTTTTACATTCAGGGTTCGCTCCGGCGCGTGATACATGACCGCCGCCCCTTTCGGGATGCGTGATGAAACGACGGCGCGGCTGGTGACGACACCGTTGGCGTTAAAGACCTCGATCGCCTCGTTGTCTTCGATTCCGGCGCCGGCCGCATCTTCATGATTGAGCCAGACGACCGGGCCGCCCCGCGAAAGAGTCAGCATCCGGAGGTTATCGGTATAGGTGGAGTGAATGCCCCACTTGCCGTGCGGGGTAAGAAAATTCAGAACCAGACCGGTTTCACCCTCGGTTTCATCCAGAATGGCCGGGTCGAGCTTGGCTTTGAAGGTCGGCAGCCCTTCGTTGAACTCGCCGTAATACGGATGGTCGAGATACAGCGACTGCCGGCCGGTGAGGGTCCGCCAGGGCACACCATGCTCAACGTTCAGGGTGTACGGCGCATAGGGACGATTCTCGTTGACCAGGCCGCTCCAGACCGGAGTGCTGATGAAACGCTGCGGTTTCTGGGTGATATCCTCCCAGCTGATACGGAAGTCGCGGTTACCGGCCGAAATCTGACTGAGCGGCTTGCCGACACGCTTCTCCAGGTTTTGATAGGCGCGATGTGCCAGTTCTCCGTTGGTCTCCGGGGCAAAAGCCATCAGTACGTCAGCCACGATACGTGCGTCTTCAAGATCAACACAGGTCTTGCCGCCCCATGAACGGGTAGGCATCTCTGTGAGGAGCTTTTCGTGAACGTCTTCCGCCTCAAAATTCACCCCGTGGGCGTGCAGGTGGCCAATGTGCGGCCCGAGCGACATGAAACGGTTGTAAAGATTGACGTAGTCCCGCTCCACTATGGGGAGGTTCGGCATCGTCTTGCCCGGAATTGCCTCACACTCGCCCAGCTTCCAGTCCTTGACACTCCGCTGGGCGATTTCTCCCGGCGTGTCGTGCAGCAGAGGTGCGGCAATGATATCCTTGAACGGTACCGGGAAATGGTTCGGCGAAAGCTCGCTGACCTTTTTGGCGATACCGGCAAAAATGTTCCAGTCTGATTTGGATTCCCAGGCAGGATCGACGGCGGCATCCATGCAGTTGACAAATGAATGCATGTCGGTGGTATTCAGGTCCGATTTCTCGTACCAGGTCGCGGCCGGTAGAACGATGTCGGAATAGAGAGTCGAGGTGTCCATACGGAAGTTCAGGTCAACCACCAGATCCATTTTGCCGGTGGGGGCTTTCTCGTGCCAGACGATATCCTTGACCTGCCCCTTGGCGGCCTCGTGTGCGGTAAAGCTGCTGTTGGGTGCGCCGATGACATGTTTGAGGAAAAACTCGTGTCCTTTGGCGCTGGAAGAGATCGCGTTGCCGCGCCAGATGAACCAGACTTTGGGGGAGTTTCCTTCGCCGTCCGGATCTTCAATCGCAAATCGGGTCTCACCACTCTTCAGACGAGCTACCAGCCAGGCGCGCACCTCGTCATCGGTCGTGGCACCAGCCGCAACGGCCTGTTCAATCAAGCGGATCGGACTCTCGTTGAAATGGGGGGAAAAGGGGAGCCAGCCGAGCCGAACGGCCTTGGCGTTGAAGTCGGCGGTGTGCATCGGCATGTTCTCACCGGTCTCCGGTTTGAAATAGTCGACAAAATTGCGGTCATAGCGCCACTGGTCCGAATGCATATACCAGAAGCTCGGTGTATTCTGCAGCCGCGATGCCTTGGTCCAGTCCTGGGCCATGGCGATGGTCGTCCAGGGCGCCAGCGGCACAACCTTTTCCTGGCCGACATAATGACCGAGTCCGCCGCCGTTCCTGCCGACGCTGCCGGTCAGGATCAGGGCGGTGATGGCAGCGCGGTAGATCAGGTCGTTATGGTACCAGTGATTGATGCCGGCGCCGACGATGATCATGTTGCGACCGCCGCTCTGCTCGCCGTTTACTGCCCATTCACGAGCCATCGTGATCAGAGTGTCGGCTGCTATGCCGGTATACTTCTCCTGCCAGGCCGGAGTAAACGGTTTGTCATCCTGGTAATTTTTCGGATAATCACCGTCAAGCCCCCGCGAAACACCAAACTGGGCCATCATGAGATCGAATACGGTGGCGACGGTCACTTCGCCGTCCTTGGTCATAACGCGCCGGATCGGAACATTCCTGACAACATCGCCGTCAGCCTCAAAGGAAAAGCGAACAGCGCTGGTTTCCTGGCCGAGGAACGTCATGGCGCAGTCGATATCTTCGCCGTCCACGAGATCCACCATGTCGAGGTTCCAGTTCCCCTCCTGTTTGCTCCAGCGTGAACCGACGCTGCCGTGTGGAATGCGTACATTCCCGGCACTGTCGCCGACACACATGGTCCAGTCGGCATTTTCTATTTCACCGGCTCGTTCCAGTTCAGAAGCGCGCAGGAATTCTCCCTGCCGGAGGGTGCCATCCTTCACAGACAGTTTGACCAGAAACGGCAGATCAGTGTACTTGCGCACATAGTCTGTAAAGAAGGGAACCTCGCGGTTAGCGTAGAACTCGGTCAGTATGACATGGTTGACTGCCATCCAGAAGGCGCCGTCATGCCCCTGTTCGACCGGCATCCAGGCATCGGCAAACTTGCAGGCCATGTTGTAATCGGGTGACATGACCACGACCTTGGTGCCCCGGTAGCGGGCCTCGGTCATAAAATGAGCATCCGGGGTGCGGGTCATCGGAACATTGGAGCCGCACAGGACGATGTAGGAGGCGTTATACCAGTCAGCCGATTCGTTGACGTCGGTCTGCTCACCCCAGACCTGCGGAGATGCAGGGGGGAGGTCGCAGTACCAGTCATAGAAGCTCATGGCCACACCACCAAGCAGCTGCAGGAAACGGGTGCCGGCCGCATAACTGATCATCGACATGGCCGGAATCGGAGAAAAGCCGATTACCCGGTCAGGCCCATGTTTCTTTGCGGTATAAAGGGAGGATGCCGCGATCAGTTCGTTCGCCTCGTCCCAGGAAGAACGCCGAAAGCCGCCCATGCCGCGCTTCGTGACATAGCTTTCGCGTGACTCGGGGTTCTCGACGATACTTTTCCAGGCCTCAACCGGGTCATTGTGAAGGGTACGGGCCTGACGCCAGAGATCGATCAGCACGCCCCGCATGTAGGGATGTTTGACCCGCAACGGGCTGTAGAGGTACCAGGAAAAGCTGATTCCTCTCGGGCAGCCGCGCGGCTCATGATTGGGGAGGTCGCCGTTGAACTGCGGATAGTCGTTGGCCTGCATTTCCCAACCGACAATGCCGTCCTTTACATGCACCATCCAGCTGCACGCGCCGGTACAGTTGACCCCGTGGGCGCTGCGCACCACCTTGTCGTACTGCCAGCGATTCCGGTAGAACTCTTCCCAACCACGATCGCAGGGGCTATGGTCATCCTTGATCCGTTCGTTCGACATTATCCGATCCTCCTCTTGTAGAGAAACAATCCCAGCAGCAACACAACAAAAAGTCCGCCGCCCGCCAGAGGCAGAGAGAGCGAAGCGCCGCCCGCCTTCTGAACAGCAGAGTCTTTGAAAAGCGCCATCAGCGCCACAATCTCGTCATCAGTCAACGGCCGGTCAGCATATATTTTCTTCATGGTCGGGAATTTAAGTGATTTTAAGGCTCCCCTCATCCCGGTATCACCCATCTTCTGGTAGGATTTGCTCAGATCGGCAATGGAGAGGTTGCCCCCCCAAATCCCCGGGTAGGTAAAGGGGTGACAGGAGAGGCAAGGTGCGCCACCTTTGGCCAACCGCGTACCCCCGGTGAAGAGCGCCTTGCCCTGAGCTATCAACTCCGGTGTCACTGCCGTCGCAAGCTGTTCACCTGTCGGCGGAGCAGCTCCGGCAGCTCCGGCTCCATCTGCCGCCGAAATATAAGCAATGATCTTCAGGGCATCTTCATGACCTATGCCCAGGTTCGGCATCTCATAACCGTACTTTTTGACCAGTTCGAGCTGGATCGGATCTTTGTTTGCTGTCAGCTTGTTTGGTTCGATGATGACCGATTCCAGCCACTCATGTGACCGTTTGGAGATCACCCCCTTCAGATCCGGGCCACCGGTATCACCACCACCGATGGTGTGGCAACCGGCGCACTGCTTGTCGAAAAGATCTTTGCCTTGATCTGCCCAAACAGGAAAACTCATTGATAACAGAACCAGCAGCGAGGTAAACCAACTCAGGAACCTACGTGGATGTGCCATACGGTATTTTCCTCCCATGGTTTTGAAAAAAGGCTTTGTTTGCAGGTTGTTTTCTTCTGTTTTAAGTATACTGAGTAATGTGCTTAGCACAAGCGTATGTGCTGATTTTATGTAATCCGCACAACTTGGTGTGATAACCATTACTCCCGTCAGAATTTAAATCTTTGACGCAAGTCAAAAACTGTTTTTATATGGTTTGTTGAATGTCTTTTAATTTAGGGAGGAGCATTGTGGCGAAAGGCTAAAAAACGGTGCAGAACTGCATTGAAAGATCAATTCTCAATAGCTACTACTTCGGTTGCAATTTCAGGATACTTGATATTTCACGCTGCATATTTTTTGTATCAATAGTAGCCCAGGTGAGAAGTGATCCCCAGGTTTTGGAACCGGTTTTGACATCAAGATAAATCTGCCTGGCTGGTTTCCCTGTCCTGGCGGCGATGATCGTTGAAATGATCAATTCCTGATTGGAGGCTCCAGTCTTTCGAAGTGCGGCCAACTCCCCATCACCCAGCAACTGATAACGGAGGAATAGTTCTTCAACCACCATATCGGCCAGCAGGGCAGATGACAGTTTTGCATCCAGAGCGTTTGATAAACGAGTGCCTACGGTTTTCGAGGAGATCCGGAAGGAGGTGAGAACATCCTTCCAGCTCTCCTTTTTCGGTCTGGTCTGGAGCAGGGTCTCCGGTGAAATATCTGATTTAGAGGCGACCCAATAGGCAATCCAAAGGTCGTCTGGAGAGGTGCCCTGCTGCTTTTTCATTACGATTGTTTTCTTGTCGACATTAAAAACAGCTGCAAAGAAGGAGTTTTGTGTCGTGGCCAGGAAATAGGGGTCTGCCGCTGCAGGGCGCGCCGTTTCAAAGGTACGGTCAGTAAAACAGTGACAGGTAATGGCAGGCATTGCCAGAGCGAGCATAGGCAACATAAGGAGGAAAATACTGAATACTCCAGTTTTTATAGAAGATATTCCTTTTCGATTGCCAAAGTTTTTCATAGATAAGCATCAATATACATCATGTTCTCGCCGCTATTCCTTGACGGAGGTCAAAAATTCTGTTCTGTTTAACAGATATACTAAAAGCTTCAAGATAATTCAGCGTAAGTATGTTGGTCAGTATTTTGACTTTGTCCTTGACCTTTTAGCGGGGAATGGTAAAGTGGATACAAATAGTCTTATTTGGTTATAAGGAGGACTTGCATGTCACTGGACGGGAATAAAGCCCCTGAATTTTCGCTCGAGGGGAGCGATGGAAAGCAGCACACACTGAAACAGTACGCCGGCAAAACGGTGGTTATATATTTCTATCCGAAAGACAACACCCCCGGATGCACCAAAGAAGCGTGCGGTTTCCGGGATAACTACAAAACTCTGACCGATGCGGGTGTGGTTGTTCTGGGAGTCAGCCGGGACAGTATTGCAGCGCACAGCAAATTTATAACCAATTACGCTCTGCCGTTTGTATTATTGAGTGACCCGGATTTTGCCATGATGCAGTCCTATGAGGCGTATGGAGAGAAAGTTATGTGCGGGAAAAAGTCTTTTGGTACGATTCGTTCAACGGTGATCATCGGGCCTGAAGGCATAGTGAAAAAACAGTGGGCAAAAGTTGCCAAAGCCGAACAGCACCCGGATGAGGTGCTGGCATTTCTGCGGGGTTGAACCCCGCTTCAATTAAGGAGGATTTTATGAAACGCATAATCGTTTTTATTCTGGCAGCTGCTCTGCTGGCTCCGCTTAATGTACTTGCCGCAACGTATACGCTTGACCCTGCGCATACGACAATCGGATTCAAGGTCAAGCACCTGATGATTGCAAATGTAAAAGGTGTTTTTGAAAAGTTTAAAGGGACGGTCATTATTGATGAGAGTGATATTGCCAAATCAAAAGTGAATGTCAGCATTGAGATGGCATCAATTAACTCCAACATCGCAAAACGTGATGAACATTTGCGCAGCGGCGACTTCTTTGATGTTGCCAGGTTTCCTGTGATGACTTTTGAATCAACCAAAGTTGAGCGGGCGGATGCAGAAACGCTGAAAGTAACCGGCAACCTGACTATTAAAGGGGTGACCAGGCAGGTGGTTTTAACAGTCGACGGACCGAGTGGAGAAATCAAGAGCCCTCAGGGAGTGGTAAAGCGCGGTGCATCTGCAGTTGCAAAAATAAACCGTCAGGATTTTGGAGTCAGCTGGAACAAAAAACTTGACGCCGGTGCTGTTGTTGTAGGAGATGAAGTGCAGATTTCTATTGATGCGGAACTCGACAAACTGTAGTATGCGGCACTGTTTTTATTACGTCATGCTCCCGGCCAGTGGCACGGGGGCATGACGTGTATTTAACCATTTCGGGGGCACACGAAACATGGAAAAATTTGTTACTCTGGACGATATAATCAAGTTTGCCGTTGAGCGCGAAGACACCGCTTACAAGCTCTACAAGCGGGCAGCGGAGCTTTCCACCAGCATCTCCTCAAAGAAGATGTTTGAAGAGTTGGCTCTGGAAGAGGCTACCCACAAAGATGTTTTCGTCAAGATTGATGAGGACAAGGCTGAAAGTCATAAGTTATGTACGCTGCCGGAATCCAGTATTGCTAAATACCTGGCGGATATCCCTTTTCGTGCTGATTTAACCTACAGTGAGATTCTTGCCTTCGCCCTAAAAACCGAGGAGAACGCGTACCAGCTGTATAAAACCGCCGCCGGTATGACTGAAGATCCGAAATTGCAAAAAGTATTGATGAATTTTGCTGATGTCGAACTGGGGCATCGACGTAAGATTGAAGCGATTTATGAGGAACGGGTTTTGACTGAAGGGTGATTTGAATTTTATGTCATGGATAAATCTGAAAGGCGGCCAGAAAGGCCGCCTTTCTTTTTTTTAACGGCCAAGCTTAAACCTCTATCCGGAACTCAGCCCCGTCGACGCTGTTTGTGGCGGTCAGGCTGCCGCTCATATTCTGTTCGATAATTACTTTTGACATATACAGACCGATACCGGTCCCCTTGTCAGGTGAACGGGTAGTGAAATAGGGATCAAAAATCCTGGGCATAATGTCATCTGCTATACCCCCGCAATTATCCCGGATATAGACAGCCGATCGGCCGTTTTCACCTGTTATGCGTATATGGATGCGCGGAGCGGCTACGTTGCGTTCTATGCAGGTTTCGCGTGCATTGGAAATAATATTAAGCAGTACTTGTGCGTATTCATTCTGATATCCTGTGACGGCGACACTCTCGTCGTCTTCTAAATCTATCTGCACATTATGACTCGCCAATGAGGCAGAGATGAACTCAAGAGTCCGGCGGACCGTTTTTCCGATAAAAAAGTGGGTTTTTTCTTTGTCTTTGCGAAAGAAATTACGGAAGTCGTCGATAGTGCCTGACATATGCATGATAACGTTCATCGCTTTGTCAATTTCCTGTTCCATCTCTTCATGAGTAATAGTGCCGTCCTCATAAGAAAGCTGAATATTCTGGATGATCAGACCGATATTGTTGAGCGGTTGCCGCCACTGATGGGCAATATTGTTAATCATCTCGCCCATGGCTGCCAGGCGCCCCTGCTGGATCAGTGACTGATCCTTGTGGCGCAGGTCGGCAACTGTCTGTTTGATGCGCTCTTCAAGTGAATGGTTCAGCTCAATCAGTTTTGTCTGTGCCGTTTTGCGTTCGGTAATGTCCTGGTTGCTGGCTCGCCATCCCCATGGGATACCGTCTGACGTAAAAACCTGCTGACACACGTGGCTGATCCAGTGCACTTCGCCGTCTTTGCATACTATCCGCATTTCTATCGGCAGTATCTGACCGTGAGAATCTGACTGGTGTGTGTGGTCCCGGAACAGATCACGATCGTCAGGATGTATGATTGTATGTATCAATTCACTGTCGGCATTAAATTCCTGAACATTATAGCCGGTCACCGTTTTTACGGATGGAGACATATAGACGAACCGGTCGTCCGGCAGGCGCCAGAATTCCCAGTTGGAGGAATAATCAGCGACAATTCTCAGATGCGACTCACTTTCCTGCAGTGACTCCTGTGTTTTCCGGCGTTCGGCAATTTCATCTTCAAGTTGCAAGGTTTGTTGCTGCAGATCCTCTTCGATCTGCTTTTGGGCACGTGCGCTTCGGGAAAGCTGTCGTGCCCCCAATCCGGTTACGCCCATGCCCAACAGCCAGATCATACCATGAAAGGCAAGTGAACCGACGACCTGTCCCCGGCTGGCATCAAGCAGTGGCTGTATCGGTATTGACACACTTATTCCACCTCGAATGGAGCCAAGCGTATATCCCTGTGAAATATGACACTTCAAGCAGGATGCTTCAGTAATAAATGGTGTCATGAGACGCATATACGGTTTGCCGTCAATGATAGTTAAGGCACTGGCCTCGACTGTCCCGTTTTCAAAAGACCGGAGGGCATCTGTTTCCCATTGGTCCGGTTTATTTTCAGGACGGAGAGGATTCAGACTGGTGAGGTGGGCACGTCCGAGATACACGCTGTTTTCTTTTGCAAGTTCGTTGACCTGGCGAGTCATGTAGGCCGGATTTATGAGGGTGAGCTGTTTGCCGGAAGGGCTCAGGATATCCCGTTCAGGTATATGGGAGAGGTGGGTGTTGGGAGGAGATTTTACGGTGACGGGTACATAAACCCCGCCATGATTCGAGCTCCAGCGACGATACAAAGCATCACGCTCAATAACGGTACGTGCTTCTGCAAGGGCAACCTTATAGAACACCTTACGTTCGGCCTGATAATTCCAGTACCACGAAATACCGATAAAAAAAGTCCAGCAGCCGATCAGGATCCGGCAAAAGAATCCGATTCTCCTGATAAGAATACTGTCTTTAACTGCGAGATCAGCCGGTTGCTGCGAGGGCCGCATGGGATACCTCTTGTGTGAAATTACCCAGTGACGAGCTTACCATGCATTGCCTTTTTGGCAAGCCCGGATCATAACAACGGATACGGCTTCGAGATACGATAAAAAAATCACACATCTCTCTGAAAATGTGATCTGACCTCACTATTACAGGGTTTTTTCGATCCGTTTCAGCAGAAGGGAATTGAGAACAACTGATACCGACGAAAAAGCCATCGCCAGGCCGGCATATTCCGGTTTCAATGTGATGCCGTAGCCGGAGAGCAGGCCGGCCGCTACCGGTATGCCGAGAATGTTGTAGAAGAGAGCCCAGAACAGGTTCTGTTTGATTTTTGTCAGGGTCGCCCGACCTATAGCTATTGCCCGCACTGCGTCCATTAAGTCACTGCGTATCAGGACAATATCGCCGGTCTCTTTAGCTACATCAGTGCCTCCACCGATGGCGATACCGATCTGGGCCCGGGCAAGAGCCGGCGCATCGTTGATTCCGTCACCAACCATGCCGACAGTCATGCCCCGACTCTGATATTCTTTGACAACCTCCAGTTTACGATCCGGCATCACTTCTGCTTCAAAGCTGTCGACCCCTGCCTGTTTCGCAACTATGGCGGCAACATCGGCATGATCACCGGTAATCATGCAGGTGGATATGCCCATACGACGCAGTTCGGCAACAGCTTTGATCGAACCGGGTCTCAGAGTGTCTGCATACGCCGCCACGCCGACCAGAGCATTTCCGGCGGCCACATAGACCACTGACTTGCCTGCCATTGTCAATTCAGAGACTTTGTTTGCCAACGGCGCCAGAGAAATTTCAAGTTGCCCCATGAGCCGCTCGTTTCCGACAGCCAACTGGAATCCTTCGTGCTGGCAGGTTATGCCAAAGCCGCCACGCTCCTCAAATTCTTCTCCCCTGCCTGGTTCGATTCCCGCTTCCCGGGCTGCTGTGAGTGCTGCCTGGGCTAGCGGATGGGTTGAATATGCTTCGGCCGTTGCCAGACATTCGAGCAGCTTTGATGGATCAACGCTGCGAGCGACCGGTACCAGGTCGGTCATCTCGGGTGTCCCTTTCGTCAGGGTGCCGGTTTTATCGAGCAAGAGAATGTTCAGGTGTGAGATTGTTTCGAGTGCGGAGCCTTTTTTTATCAGTATGCCGCGTTCAAGCGCAATGCCGCTGCCGACCATGATGG
>VFJW01000113.1 GCA_009885845.1 Geobacter sp. | reverse complement strand
TCGCCAGGGGTGACGAGAATGCGGCACCCATCACCGGCACGCGACAGAACTCTGCAATCGTGCAGATAGAGGATGACCGCGGCAATCTGGAAAAAGAAGACCGGATGATTCTGGTAATCGAGGACGATCCCGCCTTTGCCCGGATACTTCACGGCAAGTGCCGCGAGAAAGGCTTCAAATGCCTGGCCGCACCGACGGGAGAAGAGGGACTGGAACTGGCTTCAAAATATATGCCGGGCGCCATTATTCTCGACCTCAATCTTCCCGGCATGGACGGTTGGGCCGTACTGAGAGCGCTTAAGGAAAACACGAATACCCGGCACATCCCGGTACATATTGTTTCCGCGGATGGCACCAAAACCGAGGCTTTCCGCAATGGTGCAGTCGGCTTGGCAAACAAGCCGCTCACTCAGGAGGATCTTGAAGAAACGTTCCAGAGGTTTGAACGGATCTCTGCCAGAAAACTGAGTCACATATTAGTGATCGATGACGACCCGGTTATGCGCCGCGAAACCGTCAAATTGCTCCTTGACAAGGATGTCAAAGTGGACGAGGCCGGGAGCGGGATTCAGGCCATGGAAGCGCTCCGATCAGGTAATTATGACTGCATGGTTCTTGACCTCGGACTGCCTGACATGGATGGAGACGAACTGCTTAAGAAGCTTGAGAGAGAGGGTGTGGAACTGCCTCCGGTAATCGTGTACACGGCCCAGGATCTTACTGCAAACCAGGAAGCTGACCTCCGCGAACACGCGGAATCTGTTGTCATAAAAGATGTCCGGTCGCAGGAAAGGCTGCTTGACGAAGTGTCCCTCTTTCTGCACCGTGTCGTGAGCGAGATGCCCAAAAAGAAACGGCAGATTATCATGGACCTGCATGACACGGACGCGCTGCTGCTGGATAAGAAGGTGCTCGTCGTGGATGATGACATGCGGACGACGTTTGCACTGTCGCGACTCCTCTCTGAACGAGGAATGAAAACAGTGAAGGCCGAAAACGGCATGAGGGCGCTTAAAATGCTGGAGGAACAGCCGGACGTAGACATTGTGCTCATGGACATCATGATGCCGCTCATGGACGGTTACGAGGCAATGAAACGGATCCGGGAGCAGGAGAAATTCCGGAAGCTGCCGATCATTGCGCTTACGGCAAAAGCCATGCCGGAAGACCGGAAGAAATGCCTGGCAGCTGGGGCAAACGATTACCTGCGGAAACCGGTCGATCAGGAGCGGCTGTTTTCCATGATGCGCGTCTGGCTGTATCGGTGATTTGTGATTGGCGATTTCCGATTGGCGATTGAAGAATCTGAGAATATCGGAGATTGACGATTTCCGATTGGCGATTGAAGAATAAAATAATTTTATTTACTTGCAACTTTAAATCAACAATCGGCAATCGCCAATCGCCAATCGGCAATCAACAATCGGCAATTAAAAGAGGTTTCAATGGATCAGCGTGAGATGAAGGAACGTACAAAGCAGTTTTCGCTGAGAGTCATGAAATTGGTGTCGGTTCTTCCCGTGACTCCGGTCGGCAGGGCGATAGGTAATCAACTTGTTCGTTCAGGAACTTCAGTGGGTGCTAATTACAGGTCTGCCTGCCGAGGACGTTCAAAAGCCGAGTTCATTGCAAAACTTGGGATAGTAGAAGAGGAAGCCGATGAATCTGCTTTCTGGATGGAACTCATCATGGAAGACGGACTCATGAAAAAAGAACTGGTTGAGGGACTTTACAGAGAGGCGCAGGAGTTAACAGCGATTACGGCGGCATCTCGCATCTCCGCTTCACGCAATCGACAATCCGGAATTGCCAATCGCCAATCAACAATCGGCAATCGAAAATCGCCAATAAATAATCAGGAACCAAAATGACACCAATCGGAAATCGGCAATCGGCAATCGAAAATATAGAAATCGACCTGCTGCTGGAGGCCATCTTCCGGCGTTACGGCTACGATTTCCGCTCGTATTCGAAAGCTTCCATCGAGCGAAGAACCAGGCTGTTCATGTCGGGGACCGGATGTGCATCAATTTCTGAGATGATCCCGAAGATTCTGCATGACCAGGATTTTTTCTCGCGGCTTGTCCAGTACTACTCGGTCGCGGTGACCGAAATGTTCCGCGATCCATCTGTATACCTGGCCATCAGAAAAAATGTCGTCCCGCTCTTGAGGACCTGGCCGCACTTCAAGATCTGGCACGCCGGGTGCGCCACGGGTGAGGAGGTCTACTCGCTGGCCACCGTACTTAAAGAAGAGGGACTCTACGACCGGGCTACCATCTATGCCACCGATTTCAATGACGAGAACCTTCAACGGGCCCGTGAAGGGGTCTATGATATAGGCAAAATGAAGGAGGCCACCCGGAACTATCAGCAGGCTGGCGGAAAAGTGTCATTTTCGGAATATTATCACGCCCGCTACGGAAATGCGGCCATATGTGATCCACTGAAGGAGCGCATCACGTTCGCCAACCACAACCTCGCGGTTGATGGAGCGTTCGGCGAGATGCACCTGATCTTCTGCAGGAATGTTCTTATCTACTTTAACCGTGAGCTTCAGAACAGGGCGCTTGAGCTTTTTACGGAAAGTCTTGTGAACGGCGGATTTCTCTGCCTCGGCGCCAAGGAAGACCTGAAGTTTTCCAGTGTGAGCAGTCGCTACGAGGTGGTGGACGGGAAATCAAAAATATACAAGAAAAAAGGTTAGACGTGAAAGCAGTCAGGACACATCGCACAATGGCAGACAAACGGTACCGTTACGTTGTTATAGGTGGTTCGGCAGGCGGTGTCGAAGCTCTCCGCGTCATACTCTCTGCGCTCCCCGCGGATTTTGCGCTGCCGGTTCTGGCGGTACAGCACCTGCACCATAGCGACGAAGGCTCCTTCGCCACACACATGGCCCGTGTGGCGCGACTTCATGTGATTGAACCCTGCGACAAGGAACAAATCGTGAGCGGTCATCTGTACACCGCTCCCTCTAACTACCATATGCTTATGGAGAGAGACGGCACAATAAGCCTCTCAGTAGATGAGCGGGTAAACTGGTCACGGCCATCGATAGATGTTCT
>VFJW01000039.1 GCA_009885845.1 Geobacter sp. | reverse complement strand
GCCTTTGCCAGCGAAACCAGTCAATCGTATGTCCGGGATGAAATTCCCGGAGACGGCACCTCAGGCATGTACTACGTATCAAATAAGAAGATTGTTTCCAATTCGGAAAAAATCATCATCGAAGTCCGTGATCGTTTCAAGAGTGAAGTGGTCATCTCCAGCCGCACTCTCAGCCGTTTTACCGAATATTCAATTGACTATGATACCGGCGGCATCTTCTTTAAGGAGCCGGTTTTCAGCCGTGATGAGAACTTTAATCCGATCACCATCGTTGCAGAGTACGAAATTATCTCCACGGGGGGAGCCAATTACAGCTACGGTGGTCGTGCCGGGCTCAAGCTGCTCGACCAGAAGCTGAAAGCGGGAGGAAGTTATATCCGCGAAGAGCAGGGAATCCGGGTCAGCAACCTGTATGGTCTGGATACGTCTCTTAAAATTGGTGACGGGACAAAACTGCGCGCAGAGTTTGCCACCAGTGACTATACTGATGGTACTACCAGTCGCAACGGCAATGCGTATCTGGCTGAAGCCACGCACAACTCCAAAATATTTGATGTCAAGGCATATATTCGCGAGCAGGAAACCGGTTTCGGTCTGGGCCAGCAATCTGGCACCGAGTCAGGCACCCGGAAATTCGGCGCTGAAGGAACATATCGTCTCACTGACCACCTGAGCACCAATGCCGACGCCTACCGCCAGTATACTCTGCTGACCGGCGCAGTGCGCGACGTTGCCGAGGGCAAGGTCGCCTACAATGATCCTCATTGGGGCTTATCCCTCGGTGTGCTGCATGCCAATGATACGCTTGGCGATGGCACTAACAAGCAATCAAATCAGTTGACTGCAGGGGGGAAAGTTCTGACACTGTACGACCGGCTGACCCTGACGGTTAACCATGCCCAGTCAGTAGGGGAAAACAGCAACAAAGATTTTCCAACCCGTACGACGTTTGGTGGTGAACTGAAGGTTTTCACTAACCTGACGCTGCTTGGCGCGCAGGAGTTCACCTGGGGCGAAACGGCGACAACCCAGAATACACGGCTTGGTATCCGGTCAACTCCGTGGAAGGGCGCATCCATTACCAGCTCTGTAGAACGCCAATTGAACGAGAATGCCGAACGTGTATTTGCTAATATCGGCGTGAAGCAGAACTGGCAGGTCACTGATGCCTGGAAAGTCGATGCCGGTCTGGATCGCAGCCAGACACTTGCCAAAAGCTCTGACTACCAGTTAAATACTAATGTTGCTTCCGCATCGGGCGGCACTGAAAACTTCACTGCCGTATCCGCCGGAGCCACGTATCAGGTCAAACATCTGACCTGGAATAACCGGGTTGAGGTGCGCCTTGCTGAAACACAGGATAAATGGGGGTTATTGAGCGGAGTTGTTAACGAGATCAATACGAGTTTGGCCTGGTCCGGGCGTGCCCAGATCTATCAGACCCTTGCTT
>VFJW01000122.1 GCA_009885845.1 Geobacter sp. | reverse complement strand
GCGATAATCGAATCAATGGTGCTGGAAATGAGGAACGGATCAATACCGATATCAACAAGACGGGCAATGCTTGAAATAGCGTCGTTGGCGTGAATGGTACTGAATACGAGGTGGCCGGTCAGTGACGCGCGAATTGCCAGTTCGGCGGTTTCGGTGTCACGCATCTCCCCGACCAGAATCACGTCCGGGTCCTGCCGAAGGATAGAACGCAGACCGGTGGCGAAGGTGAGGCCGGCCTTGACATTGATCTGGCTCTGACGTGCCAGCGGGAGCTGATATTCAACCGGGTCTTCCAGAGTAAATATATTGCGGTTTACGGTGTTTATAATCGAGAGGCAGGAGTATATGGTGGTGGTTTTCCCCGAACCGGTTGGCCCGGTAACCAGAACCATGCCGTAGGGGAGTTGGATTGATGCATTCAATTTTTCGATATCTTCTTCAAAAAAACCGAGACTTTCGAGTCCAATTCGAAGCTGGCTTTTATCCAGTACTCTGACAACAATATTTTCGCCACCGAGGACGGGAAAAGTCGAGATACGCAAATCCAGCTTGCGGTTACGGTACGGAAACTCGGCTCCTCCATCCTGAGGGATACGCGATTCAGCTATGTTCATCTGTCCCATAACCTTGAAGCGTGAGACAATCGGGTTTAAAAGTTCGTTAGGAAGAAACATGCTGTGCTGCAGTATGCCGTCGACGCGGTAGCGGATGCGCACACCTTTGACATCCGGATTGATGTGAATATCGGTCGCACCGCGCTGAACACCGTCAACGATGATCTTTTCCACCAGGTTGACCAGCGGCGAGTAGGCCGAATCGAGTTCTTTCTTGCCGATTGAGCCGTCGCGCTGGAACAGGGAGCTGCTCTGTTTGACAAGGTTCTCTATCTCAATCGGTACGGCGGCGTTATATTTCTGAAGTTCCGTTTCCTCCTGGCTGGCACTTGATATCGTCAGGAGCTTGAAGAGGTCTTTCTGACTGATGAAACCGAGACTGAACAGCACAGAACCGAGGAGTTCTCCACTTTTCTTCTGTTCCTGGATGCCGATCTCCAGCTGTTCCTGGGTGATCAGTCCCTGATCGATCATTATGTCGCCGATACGTTTTTTAGGGGCCATGATTCCTGCTCCCGCGGTTGGATTCTGTAGTAGAAGGAGGCATCAATGCAACATGCTGATTTTTAACAAGTAGTGCCAGCGGTTTGTTCGGAAATTGGCAATAATATTAAGTGCCTAGCTTTTTGTGCTGACTGCAGGCTTTATCGGTCTGAAAATATATGTTATGAATGCAATATACCACTAATTTTTTGAGGTGCTACCAAGATATGCAGACAAATTCCAGAATTTTTGTTGCCGGACATCGTGGAATGGTTGG
>VFJW01000013.1 GCA_009885845.1 Geobacter sp. | reverse complement strand
TTTTCATCTACCTGTATATGCTTTTCCAACTGCGTACCGGCAATTTTACCGTACTGAACAAACCAGAGTTGCTTCTCCGGATTCCACCGACCACCCGCCGCTTTCGCCTGCGCACGTAATTCTTTTTCATAACCTTCAATGTGAAGCGGGACCAGACTGTCTGCTGCGAATCGTGGTGGTGGCGGAGTCCAATCTGCTTTCTCTACGACCAGTTCCACCGTCTTCAGACGTTGCCGCAATTCCGCATCATACCGAAACCGGACACACACCAAAGCATCACCATACTTTTCAGTAAGCCTTTTAGTCCCCTTTTGACCAGGCTTTAGAATCAATCGTGTTTTCATATATTTCCCCGGCAATTTACCGTTGATTTACAAATTTTCATAACACAGTTTCATAAAACAAGATACTTTTAATCCCACTCCCCGGCCTGATTATGCGTATCCGAACGCATACAACCCTACGCCTCTGTCTCTGTCATTCATGACGCATCCTTTCGCGTGATGTGTGACACCTTTCCCTGCCTCAAGCGAATATGACCCCGCTGTAACGGAACGGCGTGAAGTGAAGTGCGGTGTGATATGAGTTGCCGTTACCCGAAACCGATAAAGCTGTCTGAACGGACAACCTGCTGGAATGTTATTGATATCCGTCAGCTCATTAACGAGTCTGACTGAGGATGTCAAATGCAAAATACTTGACGATAAGCTGTCAAAATGCTACAAAACTGTCAGTATACATGGCTGCAAAGCCGTCCCTTCGTGGGACGGCTTTTTTATTCATACCTGCATGGAGGTTTGCGTGATTAATATCGATTTCGATAAAATGGGGGGATTGATCCCGGCCATTATACAGGACTACGAAAACGGCGAGGTCCTGATGGTTGCTTTCATGGACAAAAAAACCCTCGACTTGACTCTGAAGGACGGCAAAACCTGGTTCTTCAGCCGCACACGTAACAAATACTGGATGAAAGGCGAAGAATCCGGCAATACACAGGAGGTCATGGAAGTACTGACCGACTGTGATGCAGATACTGTCGTCATCAAAGTCAGGCAGAACGGTCTTGCGGCCTGTCACACCGGCAATCGCAGCTGTTTTTATGTTAAATGGGAAAACGGACAGTGGGTGGAACATTCGAACCCGCTGTTCGATCCGAATGATGTGTATAAAAAAGCGTAACAGGGAAAGAGGGATATCATGTCAAACATTCTGAATTTCGGCATTCCTAAAGGAAGCCTCGAAGACGCTACCGTCGGTCTGTTTAAAAAAGCCGGCTGGCAGATCAGCATCTCCTCCCGCAGCTATTTCCCGGGTGTGGACGACACTGAAATGAACTGCAAGCTGATCCGTCCCCAGGAAATGGCGCGGTATGTCGAGCGCCAGACTATCGACGCCGGAATAGCCGGCCGCGACTGGGTCCGGGAAAATGACTCGGATGTGGTTGAAGTCTGTGAAATGGTCTATTCAAAAGTTTCACGGCGCCCGGCGCGCTGGGTATTGGTTGTCAACGGTGACTCAAAAGTGCAGAAGCCGGAAGATCTTCACGGCGCGACCATTTCAACCGAACTCGTCGGGTTTACCCGGCGCTACTTTGCCGAACGGAATATCCCGGTCAACGTTGAATTTTCCTGGGGTGCCACCGAAGCAAAAGTCGTCGATGGACTCTGCGATGCCATCGTTGAAGTGACTGAAACCGGTTCGACTATTAAAGCAAACGGCCTGCGCATCGTGTGTGAGCTCATGGAATCTGTTCCGGTCCTGCTGGCCAGTAAAGCCGCCTGGGCCGATCCCTGGAAACGGGCAAAAATCAATCAGATTGCGACTCTGCTGAAATCATCACTGGCCGCTGAAGGCATGGTCGGCTTGAAAATGAATGCGCCTGCAGATACCGTTGATGCAATCACCCGCTTGCTCCCCAGTCTCAAGAATCCTACCGTGTCGCATCTCTACAATTCCGACTGGCTCTCAATCGAGAGTATCCTGTCTGAAAAAGAGGTGCGGAGAGTTGTGCCCGAGCTCATCAAACTGGGTGCCGAGGGGATTATAGAGTACCCGCTGAATAAGATAATCTGAAGAGAGACGCAGCCGCAGTACCGGTTGTGATGGAATACGACGTATGATGATGGATAAGATAGAAGAACTGGAGCGACGTTATCAGGAACTTGAAGCGCTGCTTTCCGATCCGGCAGTTATCTCAAACCAGCCGGAATTTCGTAAACTCTCCCGTGAGCATTCCGATTTAAGCGCTCTGGTAGCAGCCTATCGTCGCTACCGGAAGGTACTGGTCGATATTTCCGACAATCGGGAGATGTTAGCCGATCCGGATATGAAAGAGATGGCTGAAGATGAGTTGAAGATTCTTGAAACTGAAAAGGACCAGCTCGACGCAGATATCCGACTGTTGCTGCTCCCCAAAGACCCGAACGACGACAAAAGTGTCATTCTGGAGATTCGCGCCGGAACAGGCGGAGACGAGTCGGCCCTCTTCGCCGGAGATCTGTTCCGCATGTATTCCCGCTACGCCGACACCAACCGCTGGAAAGTTGAAATTGTTTCCGCCTCCGAATCAGAACGGGGGGGATACAAGGAAATCATCGCTTCCGTCGAAGGAACCGGGGTCTTTGCAAAACTCAAATACGAATCCGGCACCCATCGCGTTCAGCGTGTACCGGAGACCGAGGCGCAGGGTCGCATTCACACGAGCGCCTGCACCGTGGCGATCATGCCGGAAGCCGAAGATGTTGACATAGACATCCGCCCGGACGATCTCAAAATAGATGTGTATCGTTCTTCCGGCGCCGGCGGCCAGCACGTCAACACCACCGACTCAGCCGTACGCATCACGCACCTTCCGACCGGAACGGTTGTGGCCTGTCAGGAAGAGCGGAGCCAGATAAAGAACCGCGCCACAGCCATGAAAGTACTGAAAACCCGGATACTTGACACCATTCAACAGGCTCAGGATTCAAAACTGGCGGCAGATCGTAAACAGCAGGTTGGATCCGGCGACCGGAGCGAACGAATCCGCACCTACAACTTTCCGCAGGGACGCATGA
>VFJW01000049.1 GCA_009885845.1 Geobacter sp. | reverse complement strand
TTTATAGTTTCAGTAAATGAACAACATGAGAGGAATTGCCATGAAAGACGTTATAAAAGTATCACACTGGTTTTTACGCATAATCGTAATACTGTCAGTCGCAATGCTTTTCGTGCTGCCTGGTCAGTCTGTTCCGTCCGCATTTGCGGCGACCACCTGGACGGTTCAAACCGCTACGGACACCGGCGGCTCGGGAAATGCCTCCAACTGTCCCGGTGCGAGTTGTAGCATGCGTGACGCACTTGCTGCTGCGGCCTCCGGCGATATGATTAGTTTTGGAAGTGACATGACGATTACGCTGGCCAGTTCGCTTGAGATTGCCCAGAACCTGACGATTGATGGCATCGGTCACAGCATCACCCTCAGCGGAAACAACGCCGTGCGCGTGATCACCATCAACCCGGGGGTTACACTTAACCTGTATAACCTGATGGTTGCGAAAGGCTGGTCAAAAACTTTAACTTATAACTCAGGCGGCGGCATTTACAACAATGAAGGCACGCTGAATGCCACCAACTGTTCTTTCTCCGGCAACCGTGTATCTACCACTACCGGCTTCGGCGGCGCTATTGCCAGCTATAAAGGCACACTGAATCTGACCAACTGTTCTTTCTCCGGCAACCTTTCATCTGGTAATACAACCGCTAGTATCGGCGGCGGCATTTATACCGATCAAGGCACGTTAAATGTGACTAACTGCACGTTTGCCGGCAACAGTGCATATTTTGGTGGCGGCATTTACGCTCTTAATACCGTAGCGACCCTGACCAACAGCACTTTCCACGGCAATAGCACTAGCCCTGCAAATAATTTAAAAAGGGGTGCTGGAGTTTTTCAGTCAAATGGCACCATGACTGTGACGAACTGCACCATCTCCGGCAATAACGGTAGCGGTATTATTTGTTCTGATCCGCAGCCACTCGGCGTCACGTCATCCATCAATAATACCATCGTCGCCGACAATGCTGTTGAAAATTGCTCGTTATCCTTCGTTATCAGCGGTGCGAACAATCTCTCAAGCGACGCCAGTTGCGGTGGGACCTTTACACAGTCATCCTCGATCCTGCTTGGCGAAATCGGGAGCTATGGAGGCAGCACGCAGAGCGTTCCTCTGCTGCCGGGCTCCTCAGCCATTGACGCCGGTAATGATACGCTATGTGCGACAATTGTGAATAACCTCGACCAGCGCGGTGTTGCCAGAGCGCACGGCACGCACTGCGACATCGGTGCTTTTGAATCGCGGGGCTTTACGCTCGGGTCAGCCACCGGCTCAACGCAGCGCACCGAAATAAGCACCCCGTTTCCGCTACCGCTTGGCCTGACGGTAGCAAGTACAACAGGTGAACCGGTGAGTGGCGGGCAGGTCATGTTCACTGCTCCGGCTACGGGCGGGAGCCTGGCAACAACCCCAATATTTGCGCCAATTAGCGGAGACGCGGTTTCAGCAACTGTTGCCGCGAACAGTACGCCGGGCGGCCCCTATACTGTTATTGCCAGCGCAAGCGGTGCGCCATCAACCCTGAGTTTCAGCAATTTGATCAACTCCGCGGTCGTCACGAATACTACAACAGCCCTTGTTTCGGATGCCAATCCTGCCCTGCCCGGCCAGACCATACTCTTTACGGCAACAGTGACAGTCGGCGCAGGCACGCCTACCGGCACTGTCGCGTTCAAAGACAATGGCGTCGTCATTTCCGGTTGCAGTGCGCAGACGTTGAGTTTGGGGAACGCTGCCTGTTCCATAAGTTCACTCTCCAATGGCAACCACACAAATATCACAGCGGTTTACAGTGGTGATGCGACTTTCAATCCCAGTACCTCACCCCCCTATTCTCAGACCGTGAAATATAACTCAACGGCAACCGTACTCTCTTCACCGAATCCGTCAAATGGTCAGGAGACCGTCGTCTTCACTGCCACAATCGCCGCGACAACCGGTACGCCGACCGGCACGGTAACGTTTTATGACAACGGCTCTGCCATCGGCAGCGGAACACTGAATGGGGCCGGACAAGCGACAATGAGCAGCACCAGTCTGCCTGGAGGAGCCCGTTCTATCACGGCAACGTACGGCGGAGACGGGAATTATAATGGCAGTACATCGCCCACGTATTCCCACACCGTGAATCAGGTCAGTTCGACGATCACTCTTGCCTCTGCGCCTAATCCCTTGTATCTCCAACAGACCACCGTCCTGTTCACTGCAACGGTAGCAAGCGGCAGCGGCACACCGACCGGCGGCACAGTTGCGTTCAAAAATAGCGGAACCGACATTACAGGCTGCAGTGCCCAGTCGTTGAACAGTAACGGACTGGCAATTTGTTCGACAAATATGTTCTCCGTGGTGGGTACATACAGTAACATTACTGCGGTTTATAGCGGCAGTCCCAATTACCTCGGAAGCTCATCAAGCGCATATTCTCAGACGGTGAGCAATTGTAACAACGCACTTACGGTAACGAACAACAATGACAGCGGCTCCGGTTCACTGCGAGAAACGCTTAAGGGAGTCTGTAGCGGCGGCACTGTTACCTTCGCCGCCGACTTCAACATCATACTTGCCAGTATGCTTACGATCAACAGCAGCGTTACGATTGACGGCATCGGTAAGGCTGTAACAATCAGCGGCGATAACAAAGTGCGAGTATTCTACGTCAACAGCGGCATCACACTCAATGTGCACAATCTGACTGTGGTTAATGGAAATGGAGATTTTACGGAAGGATGGCACGGAGGCGGCGGCCTCTACAACAATGGTGGAACAGTCGGCGTGGTAAACTGTACTTTTTCCGGCAACATGGCGATCGGGGGAGGAGGCAATGGCGGCGGAATTTACAACCTTGGCACGTTATCCGTAACAAACAGTACCTTCACCTCCAATACGGCTGAGTATGGCGGCGGCATCTCCAACGGTGGCCCGCTGACCGTGATCAACAGCACCTTCTCCGGCAACGGCGCAACAGATTATTCCGGTGGCATTTACGACGAAGGCGCGCTGACCGTGATCAACAGCACCTTCTTCCGCAACAGCGGCGGACGCTATGGTAGCGGTGCCATTGATCACTCTGGAGGTACGTTGACCGTGAACAACAGCACCTTCTCCGGCAACACGTCCGGAGATTTCAATAGCATTACTGATCTCCCTGGTACTGGTCTTGTCGGTGCTATTGGTATTGGTACTGTCCCGGCAACGTTCAACAACACAATTATCGCCAACAGCAGCAGCGGCGGCAACTGCTATGACTTTGGCAATGCCATTTCCATTGATGGCGCAAACAACAAGAGCGACGACGCAAGCTGCGGTGCAGGTTTTACTACCTCATCGACCATACGGCTCGGCATACTCGGTAGCCACGGCGGTGCGACCCAGACCATACCCCTGCTCCCCGGCTCGTCTGCACTTGATGCCGGCAATACGGCAACATGCATTACAACCGACCAGCGGGGCAAATCCCGCAGCGGAACCTGCGATATCGGCGCTTTTGAATCACAGGGATTCACGCTGACTGCAACAGGAGGAAACAACCAGAGCGCACTTACCTATGGTTCCTCTTTCGCCAATCCGTTGCAGGTAACCCTGACTGAAAGCGGTGGCACCCCGCTTCCCGACAGAGTCAGCATCTCCTTTTCTGCGCCGGGCAGCGGCCCCAGCGCATCCATTGTCGGCAGTCCGGCAACAACTGATGCAACCGGAATCGCCACAGTTTCTGCTACTGCCAACGACAGTGCCGGTTCCTACACTGTCACTGCATCTGCAACAAATGACGCAAGCATCAATGCCAGTTTTTCCCTGACCAACATTCAGGGATACACCGTCACCTACAACGGCAACGGAGGCACCGGCGGAACAACTCCGGTCGATGCGGGCAGTTATCTGACTGGTGCAACAGTAACCGTACTTTCCAACACCTTCACAAAAACCGGCTACACCTTTGCCGGATGGTATCCTGCCGCTGATGGCAGCGGCACTGTTTACGGCGCCAGCTTCACCATGGGTTCCGCCAACACCGTGCTTTATGCCAAGTGGACAGCATTGCCGACCTACACAGTCACTTACAACGGCAACGGCAGCACCGGCGGAACAACTCCGACCGACGCGGGCAGTTATCTGACTGGTGCAACAGTAACCGTACTTTCCAACACCTTCACAAAAACCGGCT